>NZ_LXJQ01000011.1:0-107917 GCF_001728925.1 Pseudomonas sp. 1D4 | reverse complement strand
TCCAGGGATGCGCCGTGGTCCCGGGCTGAAGCCCGGGCTACGTTCAGGTGCGGGGCCTTCGCGGTTGAAACCGCTCCCACGGGGGATGGACGCTGCGTGGGGTGGATGGTGCTTTTTCCATCCACCCGGGGGGCCGGTGGCGCCGCTGGTGGGCTTCATCTTCGCCACGGATCGATGCGGTTCGCCGAGCTCACCGCATCCTACGGTCCCGCTCCGTCCGTAGGATGGGCTGAGCTGTGCGAAGCCCATCGCTGGCCCAGGGATGCGCCGGGCGTTCCCGGAGGCAGGGGGGTCAGAACAGCGCGTCTTCGTCGCGGATCAGCACGCAGTGGTGGCCGTGGTCGTCTTCGAAGGCTTCGTAGAGGAAGTACATCTCCACCAGGCCGTCCGGGCGGGTTAGGGCGACCTGGTCGCCGGGTTCGGGGGTGAAGTACTGGCGGCTGGCGACGGGGGCCAGGCATTCGATGCGGGCCTGGACGAACAGGGCCGGGTCGCTGCCGTCGAAGTAGGCCTCGCGGTCGGCTTCGCTCCAGTCGGCGGGGATGACGAAGGGGCCGTCGATCAGCACGCGGGCGTCGCCCAGGTCTTCTTCCTCGGCGTCTTCGTCCTCCTCGTCGGCACGGTAGAGGGTGGCGTCCAGCGCGGCGGCATCGCCGAGCACGGCCTGGCGGGCGGTGAAGCGGGCCTGCGGGTCGAGGGCGGCGGCCTGGCAGCGGGCGAGCCAGGACGGGTCGCTGGCGAGTTCGGGGGATGTGGACACGGCGGGTCTCCGCTGGCAACTGGGAAAGCGCGCAGTTTCCGGGAGGCGGGCGACGCTGGCAATCGTGGCGTGGCGGTCAGCCGTGGCCGGGCTCGCCCGGGCCGATCAGCTCGGCCACCGTGGCCAGCACGGCGTGGATGTCGAAGGGCTTGTCGAACACGGCAACGAACAGGTCACCATGCTGGCGGCCGATGTTGCCCTGGGCGCCGCTCATGAGGATGACCGGCAGCTCGGCGTACTGGGGGCGCTCGCGGATGGCACGGGCGAATTCCAGGCCGTCCATCACCGGCATCATGAAGTCGGTGATCACCAGGGACGGTCGCTCGCGGTCGAGCACGTCCAGGCCTTTGCGGCCGTTGCCGGCCTTGACCACCATGTAGCCCTCGTCCTCCAGTGCGTAGGCGAGGATGTCGGCAATCAGATACTCGTCGTCGACTACCAGGATCGTTGTCATCAGCGGTTGGCCGGTTGTGTGCCCATCAGGCGCATGTCGCATTGCCGGAGAGCACGGAGGTCACCTGGCGGAAGTTCTTGTCCAGTCGCAGGCCGCTCGAGGTGAATTGCAGCTCCAGCAGGGCGGGGTCATACCCGCTGTCCCTCATCTTCAGAATGGCCATGGAGCGCTTGAGCTCAGCATTCACTTCCACGAACCGCATCAGCAGCAGGTTGTCCACGATGCTCGACAGCTCGGGCGCCGGGGCGTTGATGTCGGCGCTGTAGAGGTCGCGCATCTCCCAGGTGGCGACGATGGTCACGCCCATGGCCCGCAACTGGCCCAGCAGGGCGCCGAAGAACTCCACCAGCCGCGCCTGGCTGCTGGCCACCCGGGCCATGCCGCCGAAGCTGTCGATGAATAGGCGCTTGATGCCCAGTCGCTGCACCTCGGCGATCAGGTGGCCGCCCAGGGCGTCGAGCAGGCCTTCGGTGGGCGGTTGCCAGGCCAGGTGCAGGACGCCGGCCTTCTCCAGCGCTTCCAGGTCGAAGCCCAGGGCGCGGGCCTTGAGCCGCAGGCGCGCGGGGGATTCGTAGAAGCCAAAGTGCATGGCCGGCTCGTCGGCGCTGGCCTGGCCGAGAAAGCCCAGGCCGAGGCAGGTCTTGCCGACGCCGGCGGGACCCATGGCGAGGGTCACCGAGCCCACGGGCAGGCCGCCTTCGATCAGTGCGTCCAGGTCCGGCGTGCCGCTGGCGATGCGCCGTGGCGTGGCGTCCTCGGGCAGGGTCGGGCGGCTGTAGAGGGATTCCAGGCGCGGGTAGACCACCAGGCCGCTCTCGGTGATCTCGCATTCGTGCGGGCCGGACAGGGAGCCGCTGCCGCGGGTCTTGCGCAGGTGGATGCGACGCACCGAGCGGTTGCCCACCAGCTCCTCGCCCAGTTCGATGACGCCGTCGACCATGGTGTGCTCGGGGCTGCCGTCGTCGAGGCGGGCGCTGGTGAGGAAGAGCACGGTGCAGCCGGCAAAGGCGGCGTGGCCCTGCAGCTCGGAGATGAACTTCTTGGTGTCCATCGGCGTGTCCGCCTTGGAGCGGGCATTGAGCACGCCGTCGACGATCATCACCGTGGCCTTCTGCCGGCTGATCTCGCGGCGCAGCAGGCGTACCACTTCGTCGAGGCCTTCGTTCTCCAGGGTGTCGAAGGCGCTGACGAACTGGATCTCGTCACCGACCTTTGAGGCGTCGAAGAAGCTCAGGGTGGAGAGGAACTGGAACAGGCGCTCGTGGGTTTCCGCCAGGAGGGTGGCCACCAGCACACGGCCGCCGTTGCGCACGTGGTTGAAGCCGATCTGGTTGGCGAGGATGGTCTTGCCCGAGCCGGGACGGCCCTGGACGATGTAGGCCGCGCCGGCCACCAGGCCACCCTTCAACAGGGCGTCCAGGCCCTCGATCCCGCTGTGGAGGCGTTCTAGCTGTTCCAAGTTTCTGGCCTGCTTCTGTGCTGTTTCGCTCGTGGTAAGCCGCGCCGGCTGGCATGCCCCGTGTCCGGGGCGGGGGATTCTACGCGCCAGGGCGCCTGCCAGCGATAGAGTCGCCCGCCTCGGGCAAGTTCCGCCCATTTTCAGGGGGCCGGGCTGCCAGGCAGGCAGGTAGAGGGCGAGGGTGGCGCCCTGGCCCGGCAGGCTCTCCACGCGCAGGCTGCCGCCTTGCTGGCGGGTGAGGCCTCAGGCCTGGCTGAGGCCCAGGCCGGTGCCTTCGCCGAGGGGCTTGGTGGTGAAGAAGGGGGCGAAGATGCGCGGCGGGGCGGCTTCGCGGTCCTCGTCGGTGAACAGGTCCGCCAGGGGGCGGCCCAGCGCGTCGCCTGGTCGGGGTCAGCGGGCTCGCCGGCGCTGGGCGACGGGGAGGGCTCCATGGGCACCGGGCTCGTGTGAGGGCGGTGTCAGTCGCCTCCCAGCAGGAAGTTGCCGCGCGGGCCGCCTTCGGGGCCTTCCAGCACCGGCACGTCGGAGTCGTCCTTGAGGTTCACCCCGGAGAGCTGACGTCGGCAGGCTTCGCGCATCAGGTGCAACAGGCGGTGGGCGGCCAGTCCGTAGGAGAGGCCTTCCAGGCGCACGTTGGAGATGCAGTTGCGGCTGGCGTCGGTGAGGCCGACCCGGGGTGCCCAGGTGAAGTACAGGCCGAGGCTGTCCGGCGAGCTGAGGCCGGGCCGCTCGCCGATGAGGATCACCACCATGCGCGCCTTGAGCAGCTCGCCCACTTCGTCGGCCACGGCGACGCGGCCCTGTTCCACCAGGGTGATGGGGGCGAGGTGCCAGTTCTCGCTGGCGGCCTGGTCGAGGAAGCGCCGCAGGAAGGGCAGGGTGTGGCGTTGCACGGCAAGGGCGGACAGGCCGTCGGCGACCACCACGGCCAGGTCGTAGCCTTCGGGATGATTCGCGGCGTGTTCGCGCAGGCGCTCGGCGGAGGCGGCATCCAGGCGCCGGCCGAGGTCCGGGCGTTGCAGGTAGGTGTGGCGGTCGGCAGCGGCGCTGTGCAGGTGCAGGCTGGCGTGGCCGAGGCCCTCCAGTTCGGCGGCCAGGGCCGGGGTGTCCAGCGGCAGGTGCACGGCGTCGCGGGCCTGGGCGTGGGCGAACTGGAAGTCCAACTGGGCCTGGGTGGGCAGGCTGGTGCCGGCGCGCCCGAGGGCGATGCGTGCGGGGGTGAGGGCGCGCAGGGCCTGCCAGGGGTTGGCGGTGGCGGGGCGTTTCGGGTCGGTCATCGGGCCTCTCCTCAGGCGATTTTCCCCAGGGCGTGGCGGAAGGCCGGCGGTAGCTGCTCGCCGAGGCGCACGCGGCCGTCCTGCTGGCTGGCGATGCCCATGCGTTCCAGCCAGGCCTCGAACTCGGGCGCGGGCTTCAGGCCCAGGCTCTGGCGGGCGTAGAGGGCGTCGTGGAAGGAGGTGGTCTGGTAGTTGAGCATCACGTCGTCGGAGCCGGGGATGCCCATGATGAAGTTGATGCCGGCGACCCCGAGCAAGGTCAGCAGCATGTCCATGTCGTCCTGGTCGGCTTCGGCGTGGTTGGTGTAGCAGATGTCGCAGCCCATGGGCACGCCGAGCAGCTTGCCGCAGAAGTGGTCCTCCAGGCCGGCGCGGATGATCTGCTTGCCGTTGTAGAGGTACTCCGGGCCGATGAAGCCGACCACGGTGTTGACCAGGAACGGGTCGAAGTGACGGGCCACGGCGTAGGCGCGGGTCTCGCAGGTCTGCTGGTCGACGCCGTGGTGGGCGTTGGCCGAGAGGGCGCTGCCCTGGCCGGTCTCGAAGTACATGAGGTTGTTGCCGAGGGTGCCGCGCTTCTGCGACAGCCCGGCTTCGTAGCCCTCGCGGAGGATCTCCAGGCTGATGCCGAAGCTGCTGTTGGCCGCTTCGGTGCCGGCGATGGACTGGAACACCAGGTCCAGCGGCACGCCCTTTTCGATGGCCTGGATGGAGGTGGTGACGTGGGTCAGCACGCAGGCCTGGGTGGGGATCTCGTAGCGCTGGATGATGGCGTCGAGCATCTCCAGCAGGGCGCTGATGGAGGCGATGCTGTCGGTGGCCGGGTTGATGCCGATCATGGCGTCGCCGTTGCCGTAGAGCAGGCCGTCGAGGATGCTCGCGGCGATGCCGGCCGGGTCGTCGGTGGGGTGGTTCGGTTGCAGGCGGGTGGAGAGCCGGCCGCGCAGGCCCAGGGTGTTGCGGAAGCGGGTGACCACGCGGATCTTCTGCGCCACCAGCACCAGGTCCTGCACGCGCATGATCTTCGACACGGCGGCGGCCATCTCCGGGGTCAGCCCCCGCGCCAGGTTGCGCAGGGCCGCCTCGTCGGCGGACTCGCCCAGCAGCCAGTCGCGGAAGTCGCCCACGGTGAGGTGGCTGACCGGGGCGAAGGCGAGCCGGTCGTGGGTGTCGAGGATCAGCCGGGTGACCTCGTCCTGCTCGTAGGGGATCAGCGCCTCGTCGAGGAAGCGCTTGAGCGGCACCTCGGCCAGGGTCATCTGCGCCGCCACGCGCTCGGCGTCGCTGTTGGCGGCGACGCCCGCGAGGCAGTCGCCGGAGCGGGCCGGGCTGGCCTTGGCCATCACCTCGCGAAGGCTGTCGAAGCGCCAGGTCTGGCCGCCGACACTGTGGGAGTAGCTTGCCATCTCGATCTCCATCCGGGCCCCGCCCGGTTGGCTGGGCGGGGCATTGTCGTCACACGCGGCTGAGCAGGGCGTCTTCCGGGGCACTGGCGCGGTGGTGCGCGGTGAACTGGAACCAGACGAAGCCTGCCGCCATGAATCCCAGGAAGATTAGCCCGATGGTGGTATTGAACCAGGCCATGGCGACCAGGCAGACCACGGCCAGCACCAGGGCGATGGCGGGGACGACCGGGTAGCCGGGGGCGCGGAAGGTGCGTTCCAGGTTCGGTTCGCTGCGGCGCAGCTTGAACAGGCTGAGCATGCTGATGATGTACATGACGATGGCACCGAACACGCTCATGGTGATCATCGCGGCGGTCAGGCTCATGCCCTGCAGGTTCACCAGGCCGTCGCTGTAGATCGCGGCGATGCCCACCACGCCGCCGGCGATGATGGCGCGGTGCGGGGTCTGGAAGCGCGACAGCTTGGCCAGGCCACGGGGCAGGTAGCCGGCGCGGGCCAGGGCGAAGAACTGGCGGGAATAGCCGAGGATGATGCCGTGGAAGCTGGCCACCAGGCCGAACAGGCCGATCCACACCAGCATGTGCATCCAGCCGGAGTTCTCGCCGACCACAGCCTTCATGGCCTGGGGTAGCGGGTCGTTGATGTTGGACAGCTCGCGCCAGTCACCCACGCCACCGGCCATGATCATCACGCCGATGGCGAGGAACACCAGGGTCAGGATGCCGGCGATGTAGGCGCGCGGGATGGTGCGTTTCGGGTCCTTGGCTTCCTCGGCGGCCATGGCGGCGCCCTCGATGGCGAGGAAGAACCAGATGGCGAAGGGGATGGCGGCGAAGATGCCGGAGATGGCGCCGAGGTTGAACTCATTGCTGCCGGCCCAGCCGTTGAGCACGAAGTTGGAGAAGCTGAAGCCCGGCGCGACCACGCCCATGAACACCAGCAGCTCGGCCACGGCCAGCACGGTGACCACCAGCTCGAAGGTGGCGGCGATGCTGACGCCGAGGATGTTCAGGGTCATAAAGATCAGGTAGGCCCCTACGGCGGCCTGCTTCGGGTCCAGCTCCGGGTACTGCACGTTGAGGTAGGCGCCGATGGCCATGGCGATGGCCGGCGGGGCGAAGACGAATTCGATCAGGGTGGCGATGCCGGCGATCAGCCCGCCTTTCTCGCCGAAGGCCCGGCGGCTGTAGGCGAAGGGGCCGCCGGCGTGGGGAATGGCGGTGGTCAGTTCGGTGAAGCTGAAGATGAAGCAGGTGTACATGGTGGCGACCATCAGCGCCGTCACCAGGAAGCCCAGGGTACCGGCGGTGCCCCAGCCATAGCTCCAGCCGAAGTACTCGCCGGAAATCACCAGGCCCACGGCGATACCCCAGAGGTGCAGGGTGCCGAGCGTGGGTTTGAGTTGTGTCGTGCTCATCGGGACTCCTCAGCCCTCGCGGGCTTTGTTGTTGTTGGAAACCGCCTGTCCTCGGCGACGCTCGGCGCGCAAACACCCGCACAATCCATTGGGGGATGGATCGATGGTAGCCAGCGACCGGCCCCAGGACTTGACCGTGGGAAGCGCGGTGGCGCCTCTGCGGTCAAGTCGCGGCGGTGTTACCCATCGCCCCATGAAAAACGTGCTCCGGCCCGGTGCGCGCGGCCTCCAGCCTGCACAGGGAGGGTGCGAAGCCCTGGCCACGGTGCCTCCGGCAAGCCCCCTTCGGCTGCCGTGGACGAGGCATGGCTTTTGCTTGAACGGGTGATCAATTAAAGAACCCGGTACCCCGTGATGAGCCAGCCCCTGCTTTCATCCGCCAGCCTGCAGATGCCCCCCGCGAGCAACGTCGGCGTGCTGTCGGCGGCGGCCAGTGGCCTCGACCAGTTCATCACCCGCCAGGGCGGCGACCTGGACCTGGTGTTCGGCCGGTCCGGGATCGACCCCGAGCAACTGCGCCACCCGACCCTGAGCCTGGCGCTGCCCAACTACTGCGACGTGCTGGAGGAGGCCGCCCGGCAGTCGGGCTGTGACAACTTCGGGCTGCGCTACGGGCAGCAGTTCCAGCCCCGGGACCTGGGCTTGCTGGGGTATGTCGGGCTGTTCTCGGACACCCTGGAGGAGGCGCTGAAGAACTTCGCCGGCGCCTTCCCCTATCACCAGCACAGCACGCTGATCCGCCTGGTGGACTGCGGCGAGTGCTACCGCTTCGACTACCAGGTGCGCCACGGCGCCATCCTCGACCGCCGGCAGGATGCCGAGCTGACCCTGGGCATGGCGCTGAACCTGCTGCGCCACGTGCTGGGCCCGCAGTGGGCGCCGCGTGCGGTGGCCTTCGAGCATGAACGGCCGGAGGCGTGGCACGAGCATGGCGACGCCTTCGGCGCGCCGGTGCAGTTCGGCCGGCCGTGCAACTTCATGCTGGTACCCAAGGGGGACGTGCAGGGCAAGCCGATGCCGGAGCGCGACCCGAACCTGCTGTTCCTCTTCCAGGACGTGATCCACCGCCTGGGCGCCGGCGCCAATGTCCCCAGCCTGCTGGAGGAGCTGGGCACCCAGGTGCGCCTGGCCCTGTCCGAAGGCGAACCCTGCCTCGAGCGCATCGCCGAACGCCTGGAAATGACCCCCGCCGGCCTGCAGCGCCGCCTGCGGGAGCAAGGGCTGTGTTTCAGCCAGGTGGTGGAGCGTACCCGCCGCGAACTGGCGCTGCACTACCTGCGCCGCCGCCAACGCCCCATCTCCGAACTCGCCCCGCTGCTGGGCTACTCCGAGACCAGCGCCTTCTCCCGCGCCTTCCGCCGCTGGTTCGGCGTCAGCCCCCGGCAGTGGCGAGGGGACGCGCGCTAGGTCCTCGCGTACCACGCCGTTCTGTAGGGTGGGCCGGGCGGCGTTCCGCTTCAGCCCACCAGCGGTAACCAGCGTGGGCTGAAGCCCACCCTACGGGCGATGTCCCTGGTCCACCGGACAGCACCCCGTGCCCCTTTGTTTATGGCGCCTCGGCTACGGTGGTGGATCGATGAAGAGTGATCTACGCCACGGTCATGTCCGTAGGATGCGGTGAGCTGTGCGAACCGCATCGCTCCGTGCCCTGGCCCCGTAATGATGGGCTTCGCACAGCTCAGCCCATCCTACGTTTGTCGCTGCGCCCTTACCGAACAGCTCTTTGCGGTTGAAACCGCTCCCATACCTTCCCCAGGCCCCGTTGTTTATGGCGCCTCGCGTGGGGTGAATGGCGCTCTTCCCATCCACCATTTGGCGTTCGGCAATGGCTCCGGCGGTGGATCGGTGAAGCGCGATCCACCCTACGGCTGCCCGTCATTCGAAACGAAAAAACGCGGCCGAGGCCGCGTTTTTCGTGGGGCGGGTGGGGTCAGAAGAAGCCCAGGGGGTTGATGTCGTAGCTGACCAGCAGGTTCTTGGTCTGCTGGTAGTGGTCGAGCATCATCTTGTGGGTTTCGCGGCCGACGCCGGACTTCTTGTAGCCACCGAAGGCGGCGTGGGCCGGGTACAGGTGGTAGCAGTTGGTCCAGACGCGGCCGGCCTTGATGCCACGGCCCATGCGCCAGGCGCGGTTGATGTCGCGGGTCCAGAGGCCGGCGCCGAGGCCGAACTCGGTGTCGTTGGCGATGGCCAGGGCTTCGGCTTCGTCCTTGAAGGTGGTGACGCCGACCACCGGGCCGAAGATCTCTTCCTGGAAGACGCGCATCTTGTTGTGGCCCTTGAGCAGGGTCGGCTGGATGTAGTAGCCGGTGGCGAGGCTGCCTTCGAGCTTCTCGGCGGCGCCGCCAGTGAGCACTTCGGCGCCTTCCTGCTGGGCGATGTCGAGGTAGCTGAGGATCTTCTCGTACTGCTGCTGGGAGGCCTGGGCGCCGACCATGGTGTCGGTGTCCAGGGGGTCGCCGCGCTTGATGGCCTTCACCTTCTTCATCACTTCGGCCATGAAGGCCGGGTAGATGGATTCCTGCACCAGGGCGCGGGAGGGGCAGGTGCAGACTTCGCCCTGGTTGAAGAAGGCGAGGACCAGGCCTTCGGCGGCCTTTTCGATGAAGGCCGGTTCGGCCTGCATGATGTCTTCGAAGTAGATGTTGGGGCTCTTGCCGCCCAGTTCGACGGTGCTGGGGATGATGTTCTCGGCGGCGCACTTGAGGATGTGCGAGCCGACGGGGGTGGAGCCGGTGAAGGCGATCTTGGCGATGCGCTTGCTGGTGGCGAGCGCTTCGCCGGCTTCCTTGCCGAAGCCCTGGACGACGTTGAGTACGCCGGGCGGCAGCAGGTCGCCGATCAGTTCCATGAGCACGGTGATGCCCAGCGGGGTCTGTTCGGCGGGCTTGAGGACGATGCAGTTGCCGGCGGCCAGGGCCGGGGCGAGCTTCCAGGCGGCCATGAGCAGCGGGAAGTTCCAGGGGATGATCTGGCCGACCACGCCGAGGGGTTCGTGGATGTGGTAGGCGACGGTGCCGTCGTTGATCTCGGCGGCGCCGCCTTCCTGGGCGCGGATGCAGCCGGCGAAGTAGCGGAAGTGGTCGACGGCGAGCGGGATGTCGGCGTTGAGGGTTTCGCGCACGGCCTTGCCGTTGTCCCAGGTTTCGGTGACGGCGAGGACTTCGAGGTTCTGTTCGATGCGGTCGGCGATCTTCAGCAGGATGTTGGAGCGGTCCTGCACGGAGGTGCGGCCCCAGGCATCGGCGGCGGCGTGGGCGGCGTCGAGGGCCTTGTCGATGTCTTCGGCGGTGGAGCGGGGGAATTCGGCGATGGGCTGGCCGTTCACCGGGGAGGTGTTGGTGAAGTACTGGCCTTTGACCGGGGGTACGAATTCGCCGCCGATGTAGTTGCCGTAGCGGTCCTTGAAGGAAACGACGGCGCCGGGGGTGCCGGGTTGTGCGTAACGCATGGTCTATCTCCTTGGCTCTTGTGCTTGTTGGTGGAGGACGCGCCGAAGCGCTGTGAGTAGCATAGAGCAAGGGGCGGGCCAGACCAGCGCAAGCCCCGGCCGGCGTGGCTTGTGGCTATTTTCGGGGGTGTCGCGACTGTGTCGTTGTGGCAGGGCTGGTATAGGTCAGGTGACAGTTTGTCACGTATCTGGCACAGCCCGATGACCCATGGGTCATCCGGGCGTTGCAAAGGGCGTGGCGCTGGAGGATGCTGCGGCGACGTGGGTGCCCGTCCTGGGCGCCGGGCTGCCTCCCGGACCCCCGCTGCGGAGAACAACAAGACATGCACGACCACCTGAGCCGCCATGCTCAGCAAGTGCTGACCCTGGCGCAGGGCAAGGCCCAGTCGAGCGGGCCCGCTGCCGACCCTTCCATCGCCCGCTCCTGGCTGCGTTGCCTGGAGGACTACAACCTGGACCCGGCCCTGCCGCGCCCGCCCGCCGTGCTGGAGCACGCGCGGATGCTGGAGTGCCGCGAGCGCATGCAGCAGGTGCTGGAGATCGCCAACGGCGAGATGAACAGCCTCTATCACCAGCTCTCCGGTACCGGCCACGCGGTGCTGCTGACCGATGCCCGCGGTGTGATCCTCAACTGCGTGACGGCCGCGGCCGAGCGCAATGCCTTCGAGCAGGCCGGCCTGTGGCTGGGCGCCGACTGGAGCGAGGCCCGCGAGGGCACCAACGGCATCGGCACCTGCCTGGTGGAGCGCCAGGCGCTGACCATCCACCAGGACGAGCACTTCCGCAGCCTGCACACCGGGCTGACCTGCTCGGCGAGCCCGGTGTTCGACCCCCATGGCGAGCTGCTGGCGGTGCTCGACGTCTCCTCGGCGCGGCGTGCCATGTCCCGCCAGAGCCAGTTCCACACCATGGCGCTGGTCAACCTCTCGGCGAAGATGATCGAGAGCTGCTACTTCCTGCGCCGCTTCGAGGGCGAGTGGCTGCTGCGCTTCCACCTGCAGGCCGAGTACGTCGGCCTGTTCAGCGAAGGGCTGATGGCCTTCGACGGCGAGGGGCGCATCCGCGCGGTGAACCAGGGCGCCATCAACCTGCTGGACAGCAGCCGCGAGCGCCTGTTGGGCACCACGGTGGAGGCCTGCTTCGACTGCCGCCTGGACGACCTGCTGGCCCGCGCCCAGCCCCAACCCAATGCCAGTTGGCCGCTGCGGGCACGCAACGGCCGGGTGCTGCATGCGGCGCTGCGCGGCCAGGCGCCCCGGCCGATGCCGGTGGCCCCGCTGGTGGTGGAGCGCCCGGCGGCACCGGGCCTGTGCCTCGGGGATGAGGTGCTGCAGGCGGACTTCCGCCGGGCCGTGAAGGTCTACGAGCGGGACGTGCCGTTGCTGGTCAACGGCGAGACCGGCTCCGGCAAGGAGGCCTTCGCCAAGGCCGTGCACCGGGCCAGCTCGCGGGCCGAGCGGCCCTTCATCGCGCTGAACTGCGCGGCGATCCCGGAATCGCTGATCGAGAGCGAGCTGTTCGGCTATCGCGGCGGCAGCTTCACTGGCGCCCGCAAGGAAGGCATGCGCGGCAAGCTGCAGCAGGCCGACGGCGGCACGCTGTTCCTCGACGAGATCGGCGACATGCCCCTGGCCCTGCAGACCCGCCTGCTGCGGGTGCTGGAGGAGCGCCAGGTGGTGCCCATCGGCGGCGAGGCCCAGGCGGTGGACGTGCGCATCATCAGCGCCACCCACCGCGCCCTGGAGGCCCGCGTGCAGGCCGGCGACTTCCGCGAGGACCTGTACTACCGGCTCAACGGCCTGGTCATCGACCTGCCGCCGCTGCGCGAACGCAGCGACCGGGAGCCGCTGCTGGAGCACCTGCTGCGGGAGGAGGCGCGCGGCCAGGTGGTGCGCCTCGACGATGCCGCCCGCCAGGCCCTGCTGGCGCATCCCTGGCCGGGCAACGTGCGCCAGTTGCGCAACGTGCTGCGCACCCTGGTGGCGTTGTGCGAGGACGGGGTGATCCGCCTGGCCGACCTGCCCCGGGACATCCGCGAGCAGGCTGCACCGGTGACGCGGGCCGAAACGCCGGCCAACCCGCTGGACGATGCCGAGCGCGTCGCCCTGCTGGGTGCGCTGGAAAGCCAGCGCTGGCACATGACCCGCACCGCCGAGCAACTGGGCATCAGCCGCAACACGCTGTACCGCAAGCTGCGCAAGCACGCCATCGAGACGCGCAGCCTGTGACACGGCCTGCGTAGCCCGGGCTTCAGCCCAGGAACCCCAGCACGTGAAGAACCCGCCGATTGGCGGGTTCGTTCATTGCGGGGGCCCATCTGGGCGTAGGGGGGATGACGCTCTTTTCATCCACCAGCGGTGCTACCTGTGGCACCGGGCAGTGGCAGCCCTGCGGGCTGCTTGGCGACTGAAGTCGCCCCTACGGGTGCCCTCCAGCGGTTTCTTCACGCGCTCTGTGGCATTTCCCCCCGTGCCAGTCGGGCGTTGATGGCGTCGATCACCTTCGGCAGGTCGGCGATGGTGTCGATCAGGTAGTGCGGGCGGGCGCCTTCGAAGAGCTGGCCGATGCGCTGGCGCGCGCGCTCCAGTTCCGTGGGCGAGAGGGCCTTGAACTGCTCCCAGGTCAGGCCCAGGGCGTTGCCGGAGCAGGTGAGGGCCACTGTCCACATGCCGGCCCGGCGGCCTTCGAGGATGCCCGGCCAGGTGTCGTCCACCTTCACGCAGGCGGCCACGTCCTCAATGCCGAGGGCGATGACGTTGGCCAGGGCCTGGGCCGGGTGCGGGCGGCCGTTGGGCACTTCGTCGGTGGCCACCACGTGGTCGGCGATGTAGCCGTTGCCCCGGGCCAGCTCCACCACCTTGTCCATCACCGCCTTGGGGTAGCCGGAGCAGGAGCCGATCTTCAGGCCGCGCTGGCGCAGCGCGGCGATGGCCTCCAGGGCGCCGGGGATGAGCGCCGAGTGGACGCCGATCTTCTCGATCTGCAGCGGCATGAAGCGCTCGTAGATGGCCGTGACGTCGTCGTCGGTCGGCAGCCGGCCGAAGGCGGCGCGGTAGCGTTCGGCGATGGCGGGCAGGTTGCAGAGGGTGCGGATGTGGTCCCACTTGCCCATGCCCATCGGGCCACGGGCTTCTTCCAGGGAGACGGCGACGCCGAACTCGGCGAAGGCTTCGACGAAGATCTGCGTGGGGGCGAAGGAGCCGAAGTCGACCACGGTGCCGGCCCAGTCGAGCACGGCGGCCTGCAGGTGGGTGGGGTGTTGGTAGTTCATGGTGATTCTCCGTCGGGGTTCAGGTTCGGGCGTTGGCCAGGCCGCCTGGGAGCGGTATGGCAGGGGGTGTTTCGGGTTGCGGCCGGCTGTTCCAGAACGGCACCAGCAGCAGGCTGGCCAGCAGGGCGGCGAAGGTGAAGGCGAGGAACACGGTGGTGGTGTCGAAGTAGCCCGGCAGCAGGCCGCCGAGGATGGCGCCCACCGAGCCGCAGCCGTTGACGAAGCCGGCGGCGGTGCCGGCCGCTTCCTGGGTGCCGAAGTCGACGGCGGCGGAGCTGCTGATCATCGAGTCCGGGCCGTAAAGGGTCATGCCCATGAGGAACAGCAGGCCCACCACCAGGTACAGGCTGCCGCTCTGCATGGCCGGTACGAACAGCGCGAGGCACAGGGTGAGGGCCGCCAGGCTGAATACGCAGGCGGGCATGCGGCGGGCGCCGAAGAGCCTGTCCGAGGCGATGCCGATGAGGATCGGCCCCACCAGCCCGGCCACTTCGAAGGCCGTGGGGACGATGGCGGAGGCCACCTTGCCGATGGCCGGCATCCGCTCGTAGACGATCACCGGGCCCCACAGGAGGATCGCGTAGCGCGCCGGCTTGAGCAGGAAGTAGGCCAGGCCCAGTGCCAGCACCGGCCGGTTGGCCAGCACCTTGCGCAGCACCCGCCAGTGCCCGGGGCGCACGGCGGTCGGGTCGGCAGCCGGCGTGCTTTCCAGCGGTGGCAGGCCGACGTCTTCCGGGCGGTTGCGTTGCAGCAGCCAGAACAGCACGGCCACGCCCAGCACCACCAGCGCGCAGGAGACGAACGCCGCGCGCCAGTCGTGGAACACGTCAAAGGCCCACCAGCCGGCGAAGGGCGTGGCCACCAGGCCACCGAAGGCGTAGCAGGTGCTCCAGTAGCCCAGCACCCGACCGCGCTCCTGGGTGGCGAAGAAGCTGCCGATGTTCTTGCACAGCCCCGACCAGCCGGTGGACTGCGCCAGGCCCTGGACGAGCATGCAACTGACGAAGATCGGCAGGGTGGCGAAGGTGCCCATGGCCAGGGCCGCCAGGGCCGAGATCAGCAGGCCGCCGAAGACCACGACCCGTGGCCCGAAGCGATCGGCGAACAGCCCCCAGGTGAACTGGCCCACGGCGTAGGCGCCGAGGTAGAGCGCATCGAGGTTGGCCATGGCGGCCTTGTCCAGCTCGAAGGTCGGGTCCTCGGCGATGCCGAGCTTGGCCACCGAGAAGGCCTTGCGGGTGAAGTAGAAGGCGGCGTAGGCCAGCCAGGTGATGAGGAAGATCTGGACCCGCCAGCGGTGCAGCGATTGCCAGCCGCGGGCGGTGGAGCCGGGTGAGGTGTGCATGGGTTCTGACCCCTGTGGACAGTGCATGAGGAGAGGTTGTTGTTCTTGTGGTGTGTCCTGGCTGTCTAAACGCCCGGCCTGGTCAGAAGGGCAGCGGTCGGGGCGTCAGGCGTGCGTGGGCTGTGCGCTAGGCAACTCCTCGCTGGCATGGCCGGCAGTGGGCCGCGCCGGGGCGCGGCCGGTGGGGGTCAGGCCGCCTGGCCGGGGAGGGTGACCTGCATGGCGGCGAGGCTGTCGGCGATGGCGGCCAGCAACTGGCGGACGATGGCCTCGTCGATCTGGCCGATGCAGCCGATGCGGAAGCTCTCCGCCTCGGTGAGCTTGCCGGGGTAGATGACGAAGTGGCGGGCCTTGAGTTCGTCGTAGAAGCGCTTGAAGGCGAAGCGGGGGTGATCGGGGCTGAAGAAGGTGGTGATGATCGGCGACAGCCAGCGGTCCTCCAGCAGTGTGCGGAAGCCCATCTGGCGCATGCCGGCCACCAGCACGTCGCGGTTGCGGGTGTAGCGCGCCAGGCGCCCGGCCACGCCGCCTTCCGCTGCGTGCTGGGCCAGCGCGGCACGGAACGCCACCACGCTGTGGGTAGGCGGGGTGAAGCGCCACTGGCCGGTGCGCTCCATGTAGCGCCATTGCTCCAGCAGGTCGAGGCTGAGGGAGTGGGCGCGCCCGGCGGAGGCCTCCAGCAGGCTGCGGCGGATGATCACGAAGCCGAAGCCGGGGATGCCTTCGATGCACTTGTTGGCCGAGGACACCAGCACGTCGAAGTCCACCGACTGCACCGTGAGCGGCACGGCGCCGAACGAGCTCATGGCGTCGACGATCAGCACCTTGCCGTGCCGGCGTACCACAGCGGCGATCTCGGCCAGGGGGTTGAGGATGCCGGAGCTGGTCTCGCAATGGACCAGGAACACGCTGGTGACGTCCGGGTGGTCGCGCAGCAGGGCGTCCACTTCCTCCGGCTGGGGCGGCAGGTAGTCGCCCTTGTCGAGGCTGATGTGGGCACGGCCGAGGTAGTCGAGGATCTTGCCGGCACGCTGGCCGTAGGCGCCGTTCATCAGCACCAGGGCCTTGCCGTCGCGGGGGATGGCGGTGGCCAGGGCGGCCTCGACGGCGAAGGTGCCACTGCCCTGCAGCGGCACGCAGGCGTAGCGGTCGTCGTGCACGCCGGCCATCGCCAGGAGCTGCTGGCGCACCTCGGCGGTGACGCGGTTGAAGTCGGCATCCCAGGAGCCCCAGTCCTGCAGCATGGCCTCCTTGGTGGCGCGGGAGGTGGTCAGCGGGCCGGGGGTCAGCAGGTAGGGCTCGCCCAGCGCCGGAGCGGCCAGCGGGGCATGGGCAGTGGGGAATTCGGCGTGGGTCATGGTCATCTCCAGCGGATGCGGGGTGGCGGTGCTGGAGGGGATGAGACCCGTTTCAGTGCGATAACTGAAATCGATTTATGGTATTTCACTCAGAAGCTGAGCTTATTTATCGGGGGTGACATGTCGGTTTCCCAGGCCCAACTCAAGGCCTTCCATGCCGTGGCCGTGCACGGCAATTTCACCCGCGCGGCGGAGCAGCTGTTCCTCAGCCAGCCGGCGGTGTCCGACCAGGTGCGCAAGCTGGAGGAACGCTTCGGCGTGCTGCTGTTCAACCGCAACAAGCGCTCGGTGCAACTGACCGAACTGGGCGGGCAGCTGCTGGCCATCACCCAGCGCCTGTTCGCCGCTGAGCGCGAGGCACTGGAGCTGCTCACCAGCTCCCGCGCCCTGGAAAGCGGCAGCCTGACCCTGGCAGTGGACGCGCCCATGCACCTGCTGCCGCACCTGGCGCGCTTCTGCGAACGCTACCCCGGCATCCGCGTGCGGCTGGTGACGGGCAACAGCGACGAATCCCTGCGCCGCCTGTTCGACTACCAGGCCGACTTCGCCGTGCTCGGCCGCCCGGTGGACGACGAGCGGTTGATCAGCCACGTCCTCAGCAGCGGCCCCCTGGTGGCCTTCGTCGCCGACAGCCACCCCTGGGCTCCGCGCGAGTCCCTGCACCTGGCCGACCTGCACCGCACCCCGCTGGTGCTGCGGGAGGAAGGCTCCATGACCCGGCAGATGCTGGAGGACGAAATGCACCGCGCCGGCCTGGAAGTCCTCCCCGCCATCGAGGTGGAAGGCCGCGAGGCGGTGTTCGAGATGGTCATGGCCGGGCTCGGCGTCGGCATCGTCTCCGCCGCCGAACTCGGCGCCGGGCGCGGCGTGTGCGTCCTGCCCATCCTCGACTTCGAATCGCGCATGACGGAAACGCTGGTGTGCCTGAAGGAGCAGGGGGCGAGGCGGGTGATTGGGGCGTTTTTGGAGGGGGTGGGCGTAGAGTGAGCCGCCTATACGGTATGACAGTTATGCAAGAGCGTTCGGGAGACTAGATGTGGCATTCATGCTCAGCGAAATTGACCTTAGGCCAATGAGAGCAGGGGGACGGACTTTTCAAACGGCATTGGCCAACTGCAACTCGACGCAACCTCCCGAAAAAGGTGTTTATCGAGGCCAGCAAAGCGGCGCAGTCATCGAGGTCATATCTGCAGGAGGCACAGTTACGGCAGCATCGGAGGCGAAACTGGCGCTGTCGATCATCCGGCCCGTTCCAGTAGCGTTCAAGCGTATGGGAGACGGCGATGTTCCGTTGCCGGTAGACGAGATTTTCGTCCAGCAAGACAGCACCGAAAGCTTCAGGCGAATGGTGCTCAGTAATTTGTGTTTCGAAAAGGACCTGATGGGATTCTGGTTGCCTGTCGAGTTTTTCAGTTCCGGTACCCCACAAGGACCGGGCTGGGTGAGAGCGCTGGAGGATTGCATCGAGGGGGCCGTCCCAGTGACATGCGACACGGAGGCGATTTCTTTTACCGGACTTAGAGCGTTTCCATTCCTGGGAGGGCCAACAGCATGAAGAAATATAGCGAGGAAGAGCTGGTTCAGTTCCTGACTAAAGATGGTATGGAGCTTGACGGATATTTTGTTCTCGGGCCGGGTCGCACGGTGTGTGTCGTTCAGTTCAACCTGCTGTTCTTTAATCAGATATGTAATGACCTGCTTTACTTGCAGGTTGTGGATTTTCTGATGGCGAGGGGGCGCTACTTTGACGGGATGGATGCGTTAAGAAACGCTTATCCTGACGTCAAAACCTGATCTCTGTTCTTGATGGGGCTCTCTACAATGTGTGGGTAGGCGCTTTTTTCATACAAGATGTAATGTCGGGTTCTCCAGTTTTTTGTGTGCTTGCACTACGCATAAAATGATAGCGATTTTTATTGCAATTCGACTTCAAATTCTATGGGCAAGATACCTTGGTAATACAGTGGATTGATAAGGTGCTGATGGATTCAGTGTTCTTTTTTTCTGCGGGAGTGGAGTCTGGATTCATTTGGTGATGAGTGGTTCGTGGGCATGGAGTGTTGGGCGTGGAGAGTAGTTTTTTTCATGGTTTAGTCGTTCTTATGGGGCTGCATCATCAAGGTGATATGCCGGCTTGGGAGATAGTGCTCTATATAGTTAAAGAGATCGCTCAAGATGGAGGTCAAGCCGAATTTGACAACCTGCCGAGTTGGCTAAAGTTTGAGGTGGCCAATGAGTTAGAAGAATACAAGAAGGATGGATCGTGGAGAGTAATAATTAGTGGGGAGGTGAGGGATTATGGCGTATACGCGGACGCATTCATTGATAAGGTGGATTTTACGCCTTGGTCGTTTTTGAATGGCACGGGTTTCTGCCGGAACGCAGCAAGCGATGCCCGTGGCGAGTTTGAGAACAGCTACTTTCCAGAGTTGAGTGTGTATGAGCGATATATTTCGCCATATAAGCTGAGTGGGGTTCTTAACGTCGGCTGGGTCGATGTGTTTGGAGACATCCCAAGGCGACAGCCGTCGTACGCTTTGCTGGCGCGTCTTTCCGATGTACTGGAGAGCGTTTCGCCCTTCATTCCTTTTATGGGGTCAGACAGGGAGTTGCCACACTGTTTACAGTGTGGAGAGATAAAATATACAAGGAGTAGTGGTTCTTTTATTCGTAATTCTGAATTATGGATTCCGGCTGGTGACTTAATATACGCCTCTCCGCTTTCTATCGTTCACTCTATTCGTGAGCATCAGTACTGCCTTTCTGATGAATATATTGAGTGCTTGATGAGCGTTGATCTGCGACAGGCGTTCGATTCGAATAAAATATATAGAGATAGGTTGCAGAAGTCTGGCTGGCGCGGTACGCGCCTAACGTAAAGAGGGACGTGTCAAGTGGAGATGTTGTACGAGAAACACGCACCTCTGGACTTGGAACTGGTCAAGGTCCTCATTGGTGCTACGCCTGAAAGCTGGAACCAGATCGAGATGCACGCAGTACGGGTGGAGGAGGGCGAGTATCAGGGGCTAACTGTAAGGATCAGCAGCCCTGAGGGTAGACAGGACCTACTGGAGCCTGCGGATGAAGTGATCGATCTACTGTATCAACATCTGGATGTATTTCGTGAGCACGGCACACTGTGGCGAGAGCTCTTCTGTTCGGTGTTCCTGAAAGAAGACGGGAATTGGGGTTTCAAATTGAAATTTGAATATTGAGCTGTTGGATGTTTGCGTGCTGGATGTGTAAGCGTCATTTTCTATGTGGAGCTGAAAGTGGTTCGTAGGGCATTGTCCTTTAATAAAATAGGGGGTATTGAGTTTGTCCGCTGATAACCCTCTATCGACGGACTATCGCTCACCCATTCGTGAGCCGCATCACGCGCCCTGCTTTCCTTGCTCCCCCGTCCCGGTTCATCCTTCGCACCTGGCGCAATGCCATGATTTCTGGCCGGCTCGTGGTGGCAAGACCGCGAGCGGCAGCGAGGGAAGCACTGCAGAAGGAGTTGCAGCAGGATGCGTGTGTTGTTCATTCACCAGAATTTCCCGGGGCAATTCCGTCACCTCGCCGCCCACTTGGCGAGGCGGGACGATGTGGAGGTCCTGGCCATCGGTCGCGAGCAGGCGCCGGGACTGCCGGATGTGCGGTTGTTGCGCTACAAGCCCCACCGCAAGGCGAGTGCGCAGACGCACCCCTACGTGCGCAGCTTCGAGGATGGCGTGCTGCATGGGCAGCAGGTACTGCGCCTGTTGCTGGACCTGAAAGCCAAGGGCTACCGGCCGGATGTGGTGGTCGCTCACCCCGGCTGGGGCGAGAGCCTGTATGTGCGGGAGGCGTTCCCGTCGGCGCGGCTGATCCACTTCTGCGAGTACTACTACCGGGCCCAGGGGGCTGACGCGGGCTTCGACCCGGAGTTCCCGCTAGACACCCACGGGGCGGCGAGCATCCGCAGTCGCAACGCGCTGCACCTGCTGAACCTGGAGAACTGCGACCTCGCCATCACGCCCACTCGGTGGCAGCGCAGCCTGCACCCGGCGGCCTACCGTGACGGAATGCGGGTGATCCACGAGGGCATCGACACGGCCGGTTTGGGCCCGGACCCGGAGGCCACCCTGGCATTGCCCGATGGGCAGGTGCTGAGGGCCGGGCAGCCGATCCTCACCTATGTGGCGCGCAACCTGGAGCCCTACCGGGGCTTCCACAGCTTCATGCGGGCGCTACCGCGCATCCTCGCCGCGCACCCGGGGTGCCAGGTGGTGGTGGTGGGCGGGGATGAGGTCAGCTACGGCAGCCGGCCGAAGGATGCCGCCAACTGGCGCAGCAAGCTGTTGGCGGAAAACCCCATCGACCCGGCGCGCGTGCACTTCCTCGGCAAGGTGCCCTACGCCACCTACAAGCAGGTGCTGCAGGTGTCTGCCGTGCACCTCTACCTGACCTACCCCTTCGTGCTGTCGTGGTCCCTGCTGGAGGCGATGGCCAGCGGCTGCCTGGTGGTGGCGTCGGACACCGCGCCAGTGCGCGAGGTGATCGAAGACGGGCGCAATGGGCGGCTGGTGGACTTCTTCGATACCGGGGCCATCGCCGAGCGTGTCGTGCAGGCGCTGTCCGAGCCCGAGCGCTTCCAGGCCCTGCGCCAGCAAGCCCGGGCGACTGCCGCCGGCTATTCCACCCAGGCGGGGATCGCCGGGTATCTGGAGGCCCTCGGGCTCACCTCGGCTGCTGTCGGCGCCTAGGAGGGCGGGCCAAGCCCCACAGTCTTTTCACCCCGTACCTGTCGCTGGCCATGCCATGACGCCGGGTGCGGGCCTGTTCGGTCGTGGTGACCACCAAAGGAGCAGCTATGGAAATGCAGGGAACACAGGGTAACGACACGCTGATCGGCAGTGACGACAGCGATCGTATCGACGGATTGGGCGGGGACGACCGGCTGGTGGGTGGGGGCGGTAACGACACCCTGACCGGTGGCCTGGGCAATGACACCCTGGTCGGGGGCGCGGGGGAAGACGTCTATCGATTCGGTTTCGGCAGCGGGCGGGATGTGATCGAGGACGGTGGTGGCGACTGGGGCCGGAGCGTCCTCGCATTCGAGCCTGGCGTGCAGCCTGCGGACGTCACTTGCCGCCAGGTGAACGGCGATCTGGTGTTGACGCTGGCAACCGGGCGTGACCAGGTGATCCTGCGCAACTACTTCTACTCAGCCCAGCCAGGCTCCCCGGACGTCTTCGAGATCCGCTTTCCCGATGGCACCCTGTGGACGCCTTCGAGTGTGATGCAGAGGCTGGAACCCCAGGGGGCGCAGGTGGTGGGCAGCCCCGGCGCTGACACGCTGATGGGCACCGCCGGTGCCGACACGATAGAGGGCCGGGACGGCAACGACCTGCTGAACGGTGGTGCGGGTGATGACCTGCTGCTGGGCGGAGATGGCGACGACACCCTGGAAGGCAGCCTGGGTTTCGACACCCTCATGGGCGGGCTGGGCAACGACACCTACCGGCTGGTCGGGCCATGGGGGCAGGTGGTCATCGACGAACCCGCCTCGCTGGCCGGCGGCTTCGATGTGCTCGAACTCTACGACGTGGCCTCGACCGACGTGCGGGTCAATCGCGTCGGCAACGACCTGATCCTGCTGCGCCAGGGCAGCAGCGACCGGATCACCCTGAGCAACTACTTCAACGACGACGCCTTCGGACCCGAGGCCGTCGAGGAGATTCGCTTCTCCGACCAGCTCTGGCGGCCGTTGCAGGTGCTGGAAATGCTGCGCAACGGAACGCCCGGCAACGACAACCTGGTGGGAACCCCGCTCGACGATACCCTCGACGGCGGCCAGGGGGATGACCTGCTCAATGGCGGTGGCGGGAATGACCTGCTGCTGGGCGGTGCCGGCAACGACACCCTGGAAGGCAGCCAGGGGTTCGACACCCTGGTCGGTGGCACCGGGAACGACACCTATCGGATTACCGGCAGTTGGGGGCAGGTACTCATCGACGAGTTGCCTGTCCTGGAGGGCGGTTTTGACTCGATCGAGCTCGACGTACCCGCAAGCGACGTCATGTTCAGCCGTGCAGGCAATGACCTGATCCTGTCGCGTCGCGGCAGCAGCGACCAGATCATCGTCCGCAGCTACTTCAATCCGGACGTTTTCGCGGCCGAGGCCATCGAGGAGATTCGCTTCGCCGACCAGGTCCTGCGACCGCTCCAGGTCCTGCAGATGCTCGGCGGCGGCACCGCCGGCAACGATACGCTGGTGGGCAGTGATTTCTCCGACACCCTCGACGGTGGCCAGGGGGATGACCTGCTGGATGGTCGCGGTGGCAACGACCTGCTTATCGGCGGGGCTGGTAACGACATCCTGAATGGCGGCGCAGGTGATGACACCCTTGAGGGGGGCGATGGCGACGACTGGCTGGACGACGGCCAGGGCTACAACCGGCTCTCGGGCGGCCTGGGCAACGACACCTATGTGCTGGGCGAAGGCTACAGCGCCATCCTGGAAGTCGCTGGAGGCGGCATCGACACCGTGCGCAGCAGCGTGACCCATGTGCTGGGCTATGCGCTGGAGAACCTGGTGCTGACCGCCAGTGCCGATGTCGACGGCTATGGCAACGAGCTGGACAACGAACTGACCGGCAACAGCGGCAACAACCGCCTCAAGGGTGGAGCCGGCAACGACCGCCTGTACGGGCTGGACGGCAAGGACACTCTGGAGGGCGGGGCCGGTAACGACAGCCTCCACGGCGGCGCAGGCGACGACAGCCTGCTGGGTGGCGATGGCGATGATTGGCTGGACGGTGGCGAAGGCTTCGACCGGTTGGAAGGTGGGGCCGGCAACGACACCTATGTCGTCAACCAGGCTTCCGTATCGATCCATGAAGCCAGCGGAGCTGGCGTGGACACCGTGCGCAGCAGCGTCAGCCATGGCCTGGGCGCGGCGTTCGAGAATCTAGTGCTAACCGGTTCGGCGAACATCCAGGGCTTCGGCAACGAGTTGAACAACGAGCTGACCGGTAATGCGGGCAACAACAAGCTCGAGGGACGTGACGGAAATGACCGTCTCGACGGCGGTGCCGGCAACGACCAGCTCAGCGGTGGCAATGGCGATGACGTCTACTTCTTCAGTCGCGGCTGGGGTCAGGACGTGGTCACCGACTATGGCGATGGCTTCGACAGCATCCAGTTCGCTGCCGACATCCTGCCGGGTGACCTCCAATTGATACACCAGGGTGACGACCTGCTCCTGAGCCTCAAAGGCACCTCTGACAGCCTGCGCGTGGTGGGGTACTTCACCGGCAACGGCGTGGGTGCCAATGCCATCGAGGAAATCCGCTTTGCCAATGGGGATGTCTGGACGATTACCCAGGTGCGCAATCTGGTATTGCAGGGGAGCGATGGCAACGACCTCATCAATGGCTTCAACACGGCTGATACCCTCGATGGCGGACTGGGCCACGACACCCTCTATGGCGCCGACGGCAATGACCTGTTGATCGGTGGCAGCGGCAACGACCTGCTGGATGGCGGTACCGGCAATGACACGCTGATAGGTGGGCTGGGTAACGACACCTACGTGGTCGACTCCCTGGGCGACGTGATCCAGGAGAGCCCGAACCAGGGCATCGATACCCTTGAATCCAGCATCAGCATCACCTCGCCCTTGCGGGCCAACCTAGAGAACCTGCGTCTGACCGGCAGCGCCAACCTCAATGGAACCGGTAACAGTGCCAGCAACCTGATCACCGGCAACCAGGGCGCCAACTACCTCAGGGGCAATGCAGGCAACGACACGCTCAGCGGCGAAGGCGGCAATGACACCCTGGAAGGCGGCGTCGGCAATGACGTCTACCGCTTCGCCCGGGGCTGGGGGATGGACACGATCGTCAACTTCGAAGCGGGCTCCAATGGCCTGGATGCCATCGAGTTCGCGGCGGGCATCCTACCCAGTGACATTCGGGCGACCCGGACGGGCAACAACCTGGTGTTGTCGCTCATCGGTACGACGGACCGGATCACCATCACCAACTACTTCAACAGCGACGGCATCAGCTCCTACGCGGTGGATGAAATCCGCTTTGCCAGCGGCACCCGCTGGAGCCTGTCGAACATCAAGTCGATGGTGCTGCAAGGCACCAGCGGCAACGACACTCTCATTGGTTATGCCAGTGCTGACGACATCCACGGAGAGGAAGGCAACGACAGCATCGAAGGGAATGATGGTAACGATATGCTCTTTGGCGGCAGCGGTGACGACCTGCTCGATGGAGGTATTGGCGCCGACCTTCTGGCAGGGGGAAGCGGCAAAGACACTCTGCATGGGAGCTTTGGCAACGACACTCTTGAGGGGGGCGATGGTGACGACCTGCTCTACGGTGGCGCCGGTTATGACCTGCTTGATGGCTCTACCGGCGTTGACACCCTGATTGGCGGCGCGGGTGATGACCACTATCAGGTAGATGCCGGAGACAGCGTCATCGAGGCCCTGAACGAGGGGATCGATACGGTCGAGGCTCGGGTCTCCTGGACCCTGGGCGACCACCTGGAGAACCTCGTCCTTGCCGGGCCGGCAGTCGAGGGCATCGGCAACGCGCTGAACAACGACATCCTTGGCAGTGAGGGTAACAACCTGCTGCGTGGGGAGGCGGGTGACGATCGCCTCAACGGTGGGCAGGGCAATGACACCCTCATCGGTGGCTCGGGAAATGACACCTATGTGTTCAATGTCTACTGGGGGCAGGACGTTATCCACAACCAGGACGATGGTATCGGCAAGCGTGATGTCATTGAGTTCGTAGGCTTCACTCCCGCGGACATCAGCTTCCGCCGGCTCGGCGATGATCTGGTATTCGAGCGCAGCTACACACCAGAGACCCTCACCGTTGCCGGCTTTTTCCAGGGTGACGGCAAGGGGCCGGGGTCCATTGAGGAGGTCCGCTTCGGCAATGGTGTCGTCCTGACTGGCGATGCAATCCGCAGCAGCCTGCTGAAGGGCACGTCCGGCAATGACACGCTCCTGGGCTATTCCATCGACGACAGTCTTGCCGGGGAAGACGGACAGGATGAGTTGCAGGGCTTTGCCGGCAACGATGTGCTCGACGGCGGAGCCGGTCACGACCGGTTGTACGGCGGTGCCGGAGATGATCGCCTGATCGGCGGCCTGGGTGACGACACCCTGGATGGTGGTGTCGGCAACGATGTCTACCAGGTGGACTCGTTGGGCGACGTGGTGATCGAGGCTGCGAATGCGGGGATCGACACCATCGAGTCCAGCGTGACACTGGCCCTGGGTGCCAATGTGGAGAACCTTGTTCTCACCGGCAGCGCCGCGATCAGCGGTACGGGTAACGGGCTGGATAACTTGGTCATCGGCAATGAGGCTGCCAACGTCATCAGGGGTGGAGGTGGGTCTGATCGTCTGATCGGTGGAGCCGGCAACGATACGCTCAGTGGTGATGCCGGAAGCGACACTTACGTATTCGAACGAGGTTGGGGGCGCGACACCCTGTCCAACTTCGACTCAAGTGCCGGCAAGCACGATGTCATCGAATTCGGTGCAGGCATCGCGGCCAGCGATATCGTCGTGCGCAGGTCAGGCTCCGACCTGTTGTTGAGCCTCAAGGACAGCAGCGACGTGATCATCTTGCTGAACGTGCACCAGGGAGATTGGAACCGTCTGAACGTCGTGGACGAGGTGCGTTTTGCCGACGGTACGGTTTGGTCGTCAGACCAACTGCGTGCCCAGGCGATGTTGGGGGGCGATGGTAATGACTTCCTGGCGGGCTACAGCTTCGACGACATGCTGGTGGGCGGCTTGGGCAACGATTCGCTGAGCGCCGGCAATGGCAATGACACCCTCGATGGCGGGCAGGGCAACGACAACCTGCAGGGTGGCCAGGGAGATGATGTCTACCTGTTCGAGCGTGGTTGGGGGCAGGACACCATTGCCGATGTGGACGTGGCTACGGGTAGCCGTGATGCCATTGTCTTCGGTGCGGGAATTACGCCTGACGACATCGTTGCCACCCATGGCGATGGCCATCTGTACCTCAAGCTCAAGGGCTCCACCGACAGCATCAAGGTGGTTCACTATTTCCGCTATGACACCCATGTGGTCGAAGAAATACGCTTCGCTGACGGCAGCATCCTGACCCATCAGCAACTGCGTGAGTCGTTCCTGACCGGCGGTGATGGCAATGACGAGCGGATCGGCTTTCCAGTCAGCGACCTGCTCTCGGGGGGGCAGGGTAACGACAGCTTGTATGGAGGCTGGGGCAACGACACCCTGCTTGGCGGACAGGGCAACGACATGCTCTATGGCGGCGGTGACGACGACCTGCTGCAGGGCGGTGCCGGGGATGACGTGCTCAGAGGCGACGCCGGCTCCGACACCTACCTGTTTGGTCGGGGTGACGGTCGTGACCTTATCAGCAACTACGATGCGGGCGTCGGCAGTGTGGACACCCTGCTGTTCGGCGAGAACATCCCGGTAGAGGCGCTCTGGTTCCGCCAGAACGGTAACGGTCTGGAAGTGAGCGTGGTCGGCGGCTCGGAGCAGGTAACCGTCTCCAGTTGGTACAGCGGCAGCGCCTACCACCTCGACCAGTTCAAGTCGGCCGACGGCAAGACGCTGCTGGACAGCCAGGTGCAGAGCCTGGTGGATGCCATGGCCGCGTTCGGCGTACCGCCGGGCGGCGAGGGCAATCTCACGGCGGCCCAGCGCGAGGAGCTGAACCTGGTGATCGCCGCCAACTGGCAGTGATCCCCTGAGCGCGTGACGAGGAGCCCTGCCAATTGGCGGGGCTTTTTCGTTTCGGGGTGGTGAATGAATCCGCCGGCCGATGCTCTACATGCAGCGTGGGATCAGGCCCGGCACGGGCCCCTGTGCTAACCTGCGCCAAGTTTTCCCGGGCCCTGGCGGCCCGTTTCCAGAGGTCATCCATGCATATCCACATCCTCGGCATCTGCGGCACCTTCATGGGTTCGCTGGCGGTGCTGGCCAAGGAGCTGGGCCATCGCGTCACCGGCTCCGATGCGAACGTCTATCCCCCCATGAGTACCCAGCTGGAGGCCCAGGGCATCGAGCTGATGCAGGGCTATGACCCGGCTCACCTGGAGCCGGCGCCGGACCTGGTGGTGATCGGCAACGCGCTGTCCCGCGGCAACCCGGCGGTGGAGCACGTGCTGAACAAGGGGCTGCCCTACGTTTCCGGCCCGCAATGGCTGGCGGACCATGTGCTGCAGGGGCGTTGGGTGATGGCGGTGGCCGGCACCCACGGCAAGACCACCACCACCAGCATGCTGGCCTGGGTGCTGGAACACGCGGGCATGAGCCCGGGCTTCCTCATCGGCGGGGTGCCGCAGAACTTCGGCGTCTCCGCGCGCCTGGGCGGCACGCCGTTCTTCGTGGTGGAGGCGGACGAGTACGACAGCGCCTTCTTCGACAAGCGCTCGAAGTTCGTCCACTACCGCCCGCGCACCGCGATCCTCAACAACCTCGAGTTCGACCATGCGGACATCTTCCCGGACCTGGCGGCCATCGAGCGGCAGTTCCATCACCTGGTGCGGACCATCCCCGGCGAGGGGCTGATCATCCATCCCACTGCCGAAAGCGCCCTGGTGCGGGTGCTGGGCATGGGCTGCTGGACCCCGGTGCAGACCACCGGCGAGGGCGGCCAGTGGCGGGCGCGCCTGCTCAGCGAGGACGGCTCGCGCTTCGAGGTGCTGTTCGAGGGGCAGGTCGCCGGCACGGTGGACTGGAGCCTCACCGGCCAGCACAACGTGGCCAACGCCCTGGCGACCCTGGCTGCGGCGCGCCATGTGGGCGTGGTGCCGGAGCTGGGCGTGGCGGCGCTGTCGGCCTTCCAGAGCGTCAAGCGACGCATGGAGAAGGTGGCCGAGGTCAGGGGCGTGACCGTCTATGACGATTTCGCCCACCACCCCACCGCCATCGCCACCACCCTGGACGGCCTGCGCAAGCGCGTGGGCGATGCGCCGGTGATCGCGGTGATCGAGCCGCGCTCCAACTCCATGAAGCTGGGCGCCCACCGCGACGGGCTGCCCGAGTCGGTGAAGCTGGCCGACCAGGTATTCTGGTACGCGCCGCCGAACCTCGGCTGGGACCTCGCCGCCACGGTGGCCGGCTCCAGCGTACCGACCCGCGTGTGCGATTCGCTGGAAACCATCATCGAGGGCGTGAAGGCCCTCGCGGTGCCGGGCACCCAGGTGGTGATCATGAGCAACGGTGGCTTCGGCGGCTTGCACGGCAAGCTGGCCCAGGCGCTGGAGGGCTGACATGAGCGGCCCTGAACGCGTCACCCTGGCGATGACCGGCGCCTCCGGCGCCCAGTACGGCCTGCGCCTGCTGGACTGCCTGGTGCGGGAGGATCGCGAGGTGCACTTCCTCATCTCCAAGGCCGCGCAGTTGGTGATGGCGACGGAGACCGACGTCACCCTGCCGGCCAAGCCCCAGGCGATGCAGGCGTTCCTCAACGAGTACACCGGCGCCACGCCGGGGCAGATCCGTGTGTACGGCAAGGAGGACTGGATGGCCCCGGTGGCCTCCGGCTCCGGCGCACCGGCGGCTATGGTGGTGGTGCCCTGTTCCACCGGCACCCTCTCGGCCATCGCCACCGGGGCCTGCAACAACCTGATCGAGCGGGCGGCCGATGTGGCCCTGAAGGAGCGCCGCCAACTGATCCTGGTCCCCCGCGAGGCGCCGTACTCCAGCATCCACCTGGAGAACATGCTCAAGCTGTCCAACCTCGGCGCGGTGATCCTGCCGGCGTCGCCGGGCTTCTACCATCAGCCGCAGACCCTCGATGACCTGGTGGACTTCGTGGTCGCGCGCATCCTCAACCTGCTGGACATCCCCCAGGACATGCTGCCGCGCTGGGGCGAGCACCACCGGGTGAGCGATGAATAAAAGCGCACTCGCGCTTTGGCTGGCGCTGGCCCTGCCGGGCTGCGCCAGCGTCACCACCCTCAACGCCGCCAAGCCCGGCGCGCCGATCATCTATTCCGGCACCCGGCTCGATTGGTACGCCCTCCATGACGGTTGTTGCCCCATCGACCGTTTCGGCACCGAACCTCCGACCTGTCCGGCCGTCGACCTGCCCGCCAGCGCGTTGCTGGACACCCTGCTGCTGCCGCTCTCCGTGGCGGCGGAGCTGGGGATAGGGCTGGGGATTCGCGGCGGCAACTGATTGGGCGTGATGCGTGCTCCCGGGCTGAAGCCCGGGCTAGGTCACGGTGTGGCGCCGGAATGAGCCGAGGCTCAGGCCAGTTCCTGGCACACGTCCACCCATTGGGCGGCGACGAGGTCGGCCAGGCGTTCGGGGGTGATGCGCACGGCGCTGTGGATGGCGCCGGCGGCGGGGACGACTTCTTCGAAGGCTTGCAGCGAGCGGTCGCAGTAGACCGGCAGCGGGGTGGCCAGGCCGAAGGGGCAGACGCCACCCACCGGGTGGCTGGTGAGGGCTTCGACGGTTTCGGCATCGAGCATCCGCGCCTTGGCGCCGAAGGTTTCCTTGAACTTGCGGTTGTCGATGCGGGCATCGCCGCGGGCCACCACCAGCACGGCATCCTCGCCAACGCGGAACGCCAGGGTCTTGGCGATGCGGCCGGGCTCGACGCCGTGGGCCTCGGCGGCCAGGGCGACGGTGGCGGTGCTGGTTTCGAGTTCGATGATGGCGATGTCCGGCGCCTTGCTGGCGAAGAAGGCGCGCACGGAGTCCAGGCTCATGGGATCGGTCCTTGGTCGGGGGTCAGCACGCCAGGTCGCGGACGTCGGGCAGGCTGTCGGCGAGCCCGTAGCGACCCTTGGCGTCGCGGGTCACCCGGCCGATGGCGACGGCCGGGTCGTGGGTGAAGACCAGGCGGCCATTGCGGGCCAGGAGGTCGGCCAGCAGGGCTTCCTTCTCTTCGATCAGGCCCTCGGGGAAGCGGTCGTAGCCCATGGTGATGGGCAGGTGGACCCAGGGGGCGCCGGGGATCAGGTCGCCGCTGAACACCACCGGGCCGTCGGGCATCTGCACTTCCGGCAGGAGCTGGCCGGGGGTGTGGCCATCGCTCCAGTGGAAGCGCCAGTCGGCGCCGAGGGTGGCGCTCTGTTCGCCGTCTTCCAGCAGCTCCAGTCGCTCGCTGGCCTGCAGCAGCTCCAGCAGTTCGGGAATGTAGGAGGCGCGGTCACGGGCGTGGGGTGTGCAGGCGCGCTGCCATTGGCGGCGGCCGGTGATGAAGCGGGCATTGGGGAACAGCAGGCGCAGCGGCTGGCCTTCTTCCCAGGGGGCGAGCAGGCCGCCGGCGTGGTCGAAGTGCAGGTGGGTGAGCAGCACCACGTCGATGTCGGCATGGCCGAGGCCCACAGCCGCCAGGCTGTCGAGCAATACGTGGTGGCTCTCCTGCACGCCGTAGCGCTGCTTCAGGTCCGGGGAGAAGAAGGCGCCGATGCCGGTTTCCACCAGCACGTTGCGTTCGCTTTCACGCACCAGCAGGGCGCGGCAACCGAGGTCGATGCGGTTGAGGGCATCCGGGGCCATCCAGCGCTCCCAGAGGGCGCGCGGGGCGTTGCCGAACATGGCGCCGCCGTCGAGTTTCTGGCTGTTGCCGGTGAGGGTGGTGAGGGTGCGCATGTCGGTCCCTGTCTGCGTGCGGAGCGGGCAAGGCTAACCCGAATGCCGGGGCGCCGGTCAATCCGCCCAGCCGCTGTAGACGAAGGTCATGGGGCGCGGGCCGGGCAGGTAGCGGGTGTTCAGGTCGCCGATGCGGAAGCCGCCGGCCTCGATCAGGCGGGGGATGTCTCGGTCCAGGTGGCAGCCCCCGGCCAGCGGTTTCCACAGCGGCGTGAGGCGTTGCTGCCAGCGCACCACGCCGGGGTCCGGGGCCAGGCCGTGCTCGGCGAAATGCAGGCGGCCGCCGGGCTTGAGCACGCGGCGCATTTCCCGCAGGGCGGCGACGGCGTCGGGGATGGTGCAGAGGGTGAAGGTGCAGACGATGCTGTCGAAGCGGCCGTCGTCGGCGCGGATCTCGCCCAACTCCAGGGCGATGGTTTCCACCGGGATGGCGATGGCGGCGGCGCGCTGCCGGGCCAGGGCCTGCATCTGCGCGGCGGGATCGACGCCGGTCACCCGGCTGACCCGCTGCGGGTCGTAGAAGGCGAGGTTGAGGCCGGTGCCGATACCGATCTCCAGCACCTCGCCCTCGGCGTTGGGCACCACCTGGGAGCGGGTCTTCATGACGTGGCCCATGCCGCAGGCGTAGTCGATCAGGCGCGGCAGGATGTGGCGGTCGTAGAACTGCATGGGCGTTCCCTTCCTGGGGCTGCGGAGCTGTCCACCCTACAGGCGCGGTCGGTTGGGTGTCGCGGGCGTTCCGGCCAAGGCCTGGGGCGCTTCAGCGGCCCAGGCGGCGCAGTTCGTCCGATTCCACCACGCGGGTGCCTTCGCCGGTCTCCAGAGCCAGGCGCCAGAGCGCGCGGGCCAGGGTGCAGGCTTCGATGCCCCGGTACTTGCCGGGGATCAGGCGCATCAGCGGGGCGGCGAGGCGTTCGCCGAGGCGGAATTCCTGGCGCGGGCCGAGCAGCAGGGAGGGGCGGGCGAGGGTGAGTTGCGGCCAGCCCTGGTCGCGCAGGGCGTCTTCCATCTCGCCCTTGACGCGGTTGTAGAAGACCGAGGAGCCCCGGTCCGCGCCAAGGGCGCTGATGACCAGGTAGTGCCGTGCCCCCAGTTCAAGGGCGCGGCGGCCGACGGCCATCACCAGGTCGAGGTCGATGGCGCGGAAGGCCTCCTGGGAGCCGGCCTGGCGGATGGTGCTGCCCAGGCAGCAGAAGGCGGTGTCGATGGGGCCGCCGAGCTGGGGCAGCAGGTCGGCCAGCTCGCCCACCGGGTTTTCCAGGCGCGGATGGGTGGCGAGCGGGCGGCGCGAGGGGGCGAGCACGCGCTCGACGGTGCGCTCGTTGAGCAGGCGGTCGAGCAGGTGCTCGCCGGTGAGGCCGGTGGCGCCGGCGAGCAGGATGTGCTGGGGCGTCAGGTGCATGGTGGCTGTCTCTCTGCTGACACAGGTTCAGCTTAGTGGCTGGCCGGGGTTTTGGCCCCGTCTGCCGGCTTGTCGGCCAGTGCCTGCAGGGCCTGGTTGGCGCGCAGGCGCTTCCAGTGGGCGAGCACGGCCTTGGGGGCCCAGATCTGCGGTTCGGATGGTTCGAAGTCGTCCTCCTTCTCCCATTTGGCGACTGCCTCGCGGGCGAGCTTGAAGGCGCGCTGGAGGTCGTCGGTCTGGTTCAGGGCGTCGGCCAGCAGGGCGCGGCCGAAGTAGGTGAAGTCGTTGTCGTCGGAGCAGCCGAAGGACACGCGATCGGCACGGGCGGCGGTCATCACCAGGGTCTTGTCGTCCTTCAGGGCGGGGATGAAGCCGCCGGAATAGCAGGCGGAGATCACCAGCACCTTGTGACGGTCGCGCAGGGGGGCGAGGAGGGTGGCCAGGTCGGCGGCGGCGAGGTCGGACAGTTGCAGGCCGGGTTGCTCCAGGGCGAGCTGGTGGTCGGCGGAGCCGTGGCTGGTGAGGTAGAGGAACACCAGGTCTTCCGGGCCGCTGCGCGTGGCCAGGGTCTCGACGGCGCGGGCGAGGCTCTCGCGGGTGGCCAGGGGGCGGTCGGCCATGTGGTCGCGGTGGTTCACCAGGGTGATGTGGCCACGGGCGGCGAAGCGGTCGCTCATCAGCTTGGCGGCGTAGTCGGCTTCCCGCAGGAACACGCTCTGGCGGCCATCGCCGCCCAGGCTCAGGCTGTACAGCTCGGGGGCCGGGGTGGACGGCGGGACGGCGCTGAGGGCCTCGTCCAGCAGGCGCCCCTGTTGCAGCAGGCCGACCTCCAGCGGGTCGGGCAGTGCCTGGCCGGCGGCATCGCGCACGCGGCGGCCGTTGCGCCAGGTGCCGCGCTCCTGCTCGCCGCTGGCCAGGGTGAGGGTGCCGTCGCCGGCGTAGCGACCGTTGGCGAAGCCGCCGACGTAGTGGCTGCCGTCGGCCAGGTGCAGGTCGCCCTGGCCGTGGTAGCGCCAGGTGCGGAAGGCGCCCTGGTAGTGCTCGCCGTCGGCACCCTTGTATTCGCCCTTGCCGGTCAGCGTGCCGTTGCGGAACTCGCCACTCCACACCGCGCCTTCGGCGTTCTGGTAGCGGCCCTTGCCGTTGAAGCGGTTGCTGGCGAAGCCGCCGCTGTAGCGGTCGCCGTCGCTGCCCTGGTAGTCGCCTTCGCCGTTCAGTTGGCCCTGCTTGAAGGTGCCGCTGAAGCGGTTGCCTTCGCTGTCGGTGAGCACGCCGGGGCCGTCGGGCTGGCCGTTGCGGAAGCGGCCCTGGTGCTCGCTGCCGTCGGGCATGCGCAGGGTGCCGAGGCCGTGGTACTGGTCGTTGCGAAAGCCGCCCTGGTAGACCATCTCGCCTTGCGCGAGGCGGCCTTCGCCGTCGAAACGGTTGCCCTTGAAACCGCCTTCATAGACGGTGCCGTCGCGGTAGGTCATGCGGCCCTTGCCGTCGAACAGGCCGTCGCGGAACTCGCCTTCGTACGCCACGCCTTCCGGGCCGTGCCAGCGGCCCTGGCCATTGGCCTGGCCGTCCTTGAAGCGGCCTTCGAACCAGGTGCCATTGGTGTAGTCGAGGCGGCCGGGGCCTTGCAGCAGGCCGTCGACCACCTCGCCCCGGTAGCGGGCGCCATCGGGCAGTCGGGCGTCGGGCGGGGTGATGGGCTCGCCCTCGCCGCAGGCGGCGAGCAACACGGCAAGGCTGAGGGGAAGAAGGGCTTTCATCGGCAGTCCCTGGCTGAATGGCTGCCCTAGTGTGGCGTAAAAAAGCCCGCGTGAGCGGGCTTTTGTAGCGGACGTGTGAGGCCGATCAGGTCCACTGGGTGATCTTGTTGCCCTGTTTGTCGGTGAAGGCGCCGACGATGATCATGATGAAGTCGATCAGGGTCCAGATGCCCAGGCCACCGAGGGTGAGGATCTGCAGGATGGCGGTGCCGATCTTGCCGGCGTAGAAACGGTGGGCGCCAAAGGTGCCGAGGAAGAAGCAGAGCAGGAAGGCGGGCAGGATGCGCTTTTCGGTCATGGAACTGTCCTTGTAGACGGTGCGGTTGGAGAGTCCCCTGGGCGGGGTGGGCGGCATTCTAGCGAGACGAGACGCTCGGGGCGAGAGGCGCCGGCTGCTTTCGCAGCGGCGCCGGGGGCGTCAGACGAAGCAGAGGCTGAGGGACTCGGCGACGTAGGCCGGCTTGGCCTGGCCTTCGATCTCGAGGGTGGCGCGGGCCTTGATCAGCCACTGGCCGGGGTTCTTCTCGGTGACGTCGAGCACGGTGAGGGCCAGGCGTACCCGCGAGTTAACCGGCACCGGCTGGATGAAGCGGACGCTGTCCAGGCCGTAGTTGATGCCCATCTTCAGACCTTCGGGGAGCACCAGTAGTTTTTCCGACAGCACCGGGATCAGCGACAGGCTGAGGAAGCCGTGGGCGATGGTGGTGCCGAAGGGGGTGCGCTTGGCCTTCTCCGGGTCGACATGGATGAACTGGTGGTCGCCGGTGCATTCGGCGAACTGGTTGATGCGTTCCTGATCGATGGTCAGCCACTCGGAGTGGCCCAGGTCCTTGCCAATGTAGCTTTTCAGTTCTGCAACGGGTACGAACGGCATGCTTCATCCTCCGTGGACGGTTTTTTTCTTCTTCTTGTGGCGGGCTGGCTCGCCCGACGCGTTGGCGTAGATCAGCACGGGGTTCGGGCCTGGTCAAGCCGGCATGGTCTCTGCGAATGGCGGGTTATAGCGGGCAGGGCAGGCGTGCCTATAATGGCCCACCCTGGTTCCGGCCCGTCTGCGACGGGCCTGCGGAGACGGAGCAGGGACGGAAGACTGTCTGGAGACCCCTCATGCTGCTGCGTGGCTTGACCTGGCTGGTGCTGTTCCAGTTGCTCGGCACCGGGCTGAACGCCCTGTTCCTGCACATGCTGCCCGGCCCCATCATCGGGCTGGTGCTGTTGTTCGTGTTCCTCGTCGTTCGGGGCGAGGTCGGGGAGCCGTTGACGGTGGCGTCCGGCGCCCTGTTGCGTTACCTGCCGCTGCTGCTGGTGCCGCCGGCGGTGGGGGTGATGGTCTACGCGCAGGCGATCTGGGAGGACGCCTGGGCGGTGGTCGGTGCGCTGGCGTTGTCGGCGTTCTTCACCCTGCTGTTCGTGGGTTGGCTGATGCAACGGTTGATCGACCGCCGCGACAGCGGGGAGGGCAAGGCATGAGCCTGGCATGGCAACCGGCCTGGCAGGCCGTGGTGCACCACCCGTTGTTCGGCGTGGGCCTGACCCTGGCTGCCTACCAGCTGGCCAGTTCGTTGTACGAGCGCTCCCGGCTGATGTTCCTGCAGCCGGTGCTGGTGTCGATGGCGCTGGTGATCGCGGTGCTGGTGCCGCTGGGCGTCGGCTATGACGAGTACCGCCAGAGCACCACGCTGCTCAACCTGCTGCTGGGCCCTGCCACGGTGGCGCTCGCAGTGCCGCTGTTCCTCAACCTCAAGCGCATTCGCCTGTTGTTCTGGCCGACGCTGCTGACCCTGGCCCTCGGCGGGCTGGTGGCCACGGCGATGGGCGTCGGCCTGGCCTGGGTGTTCGGGGCTGAGCACATGGTGTTGATGACCATGGCGCCCAAGTCGGTCACTTCGCCCATCGCCATGCTGGTGGCCGAGCAGATCGGCGGTGTGGCGGCGCTGGCGGCGGTGTTCGTGCTCATCACCGGGGTGGCCGGGGCCATGCTCGGGCCGGAGATGCTGCGCCGTGTCGGCGTCCACCACCCGGCCGCGCAAGGCATGGCGCTGGGTATTACCGCCCATGCGGTGGGCACCGCCCGTGCGCTGCAGGAGGGCGAGGAGTGCGGCGCCTTCGCGGCGTTGGCGATGAGCCTGATGGGGGTGGCGACGGCGGTGCTGCTGCCGTTGGCCGTGGCGATGATTGTGTGAGGGACGAGTGATGGAACTGCCGCTGTTTCCTTTGAATACCGTGTTGTTCCCCGGCTGCATGCTCGACCTGCAGTTGTTCGAGGCGCGCTACCTGGACATGATCGGGCGCTGCATGAAGCAGGGTGCCGGCTTTGGCGTGGTGGGCATCCTCGAAGGTGAGGAGGTCGGCAGCGCCGCCCATCGCATTGCGCCCCTGGGGTGCGAGGCGCTGATCCGTGACTGGCAGCAACTGCCCAACGGGCTGCTGGGCATCCGGGTCGAGGGCGCTCGACGCTTCACGGTCGAAAGCACGCGTGTGCAGGCCGACCAGCTCACCCTGGGGGATATCGCCTGGCTGGACGACGATGATGCCGACCGGCCGTTGCTGCCGGAGCACGCTGACCTGGCCGCGCTGCTCAATGCCCTGGCCGAGCACCCGCTGGTGAAGGGGCTGGGCATGGGCGGCCTGGCCCACGGCCAGCAGGAGCTGGCCAACCAGTTGGCCTACCTGCTGCCGTTCTCCCTCGATGAGAAGCTGGAGTTGCTGGCCCTGGGCAGCCCGGATGCGCGGCTCGACCACCTGCAGACGCTGCTGAACCGCCTGCAGGGCGACGTCATCGCCTGATCACGCCGGGCGTGGCCCTTCTTCCGCCACGCCCAGGCACCTTCCTATTTGTAGCGATACAGGCTGAAGGCCTCTGGCAGCGCCCAGGTGGCGAAGCCGCCGAGCAGAGCCAGCGCGGCCGGCAGCAACAGCCACCAGACCCGTGGACTCAGTGCCGGCAGCGAGGCCTGGCGCTGGATCAGTGCCAGCCACCCGGCACACACGCAACTGGCCAGCAGGGCGCCGGCGATGATGTCGGTCGGCCAGTGCACCCCGAGGTAGACCCGCGACAGCGCGATGCTGGCAGCCGGCAGGCAGGCCAGCAGCATCCAGGTCAGGCGCAGGCGCGGCGGCTGGCCACGCCCAGCCAGCACCCCCAGCACGAGGAGGAATGCGAAGGCGGCGGAGCTGTGGCCGCTGGGGAAGCTGAAGCTGCTCAGCGGTTCGGCCAGCACGTCGGGTCGGGCCCGTGCGAACAGGTGCTTGAGAGCGCCATTGGCCAGGGCGGTGGTGATCAGCGTGCCGCCGGCAAACAGTGCGTGGCGCCATTGACGGGTCAGCAGCAGCAGGCCGGTGATCAGCGCGCCGGCGAAGAACTGGGTGCGGAAATCGCCGAGGCGCGTGACCAGCACCGCCAGGCTGTCGAGGGTGGCCTGACGTTGCTCCTGCACCAGTGCCATCAGGCCCTGATCGAAGTCATGTAGGGACGACCAGCCGAAGAACAGCGCCACCAGCAGCACCAGGCTCAGGCCAGCGGCGAGCGAGGTGGCCCAGCGCTTGTGCCGCAGGCTGCCCTGGACGATCAGGCCGATCATCACCAGCACCGCGACCACCACCACGGCGGCCTCGCTCCAGAACCCCTCCGGCAACGGCAGGCGCAAGGCTGCTCCGGTGGCCCAGCCGGGCAGCAGGTAGGCCACGGACCAGCCGGCCGCCGCCACCAGGCTGACGACGGTGAAACGCAGCAGCGGCATGTCCAGCATGCCGGCCACCATGGGCAGCATGGGCCGCAGCGGGCCGATGAAGCGGCCCACCAGCAGACTGGCCACGCCGTAGCGCTGGAAGTAGGTCTCGGCCCCGGCCAGCCACTCCGGGTGGTGGCGCAACCCGGGCAGCCGGCGGATGTTCTGGTGGAAGCGCCGCCCCAGCCCGTAGGAGATCGCGTCCCCCAGCAGGCCGCCGAGGTAGCCCAGCAGCAGGGTCTCGCCCAGGCCCAGGGCGCCGCTACCGGCCATGGCCGCCACGGCGAACAGCAGCACAGTGCCGGGCACGATGATGCCGGCGATGGCCAGGCATTCGACGCAGGCGATGGTGAAGATGGCCAGGCCCAGCCACTGGGGGTTGGCGCTGAGCCATTCGGTGATGGCGTGCAGCCATTCGGTCATGCGGGCGTTCCTTCGATCAGGTGGTAGTGCTCGCCTTCGAGCTGCCCCCGGCGCAACGGGTTGTGCGTGCAGTGGCGGGCGTAGGTGGCGTCGACGAAGCGATAGGGCAGGTGCTCGTCGCGGCCGCTGGGGATGCCGAGGCGGGTGGTCTGGATGATGGCGGTGGGACGTGCGCCGATGTCGTCGACGAACAGCCGGGCGGGGTCGAAGCGTTGCGCGTCCCAGTCCGGCACCTTCAGCCCCAGCGCCTTGCACAGCAGCGTCTGGCCGTTGCAGAGGCGCTCGGGCGGGCGCGGGCGACCCTGGGCATCGGGGTTGTTGGTCTGCATGACGGCCAGGGCCTCGGGGCCGGACACGGCATCCACCCAGGGGTAGGCGGACTTGATCAGCACGGCGTTGCCGGGCCCCTGGGCGCTGAAGTTCAGCGAGTCGCCGCCCCGCGCGTAATACATGTAGATGTGACCGCCATCGAGGAACAGCGCCCGGCGCTTCTCGGTGTAGCCGAGGGAGGCGTGGCTGCCCTTCTCGGCCAGGTAATAGGCCTCGGTCTCGATGATGCGGGCTGACAGCCAGCGCCCCTGGAAGCGGTGGCGGATGACCTTGCCCAGCAGCTCGCGGGCCAGCACCTGGGCGTCGCGGTCGAAGAACCCGTCCGCCAGGGGGCGGGCGCCGGGCCAGGGCAAACTTAGGGTGGGATCGTCGGGCATGGGCTGTTGGTGGGCTATGGCTCGGAATAGGCTGGCGATTATACGGAAGCCCCGCTTGATCGAAGCTGAACGGCGGGGCGGGAACACACTCAGAAAAACAATAAGAGCCCGCCATGACCCGAGCCGTTCGCGCCGACAGCACCCACATCACCCCCAGTGCCCACTACACCGGCTATGTCTGGTACCGCCATCGCCTGGCCGAGGCGCCCTTCGCCACGGCGTTCGGGCGTTGGGTCCACGGCGCGCTCAGCCCTATCGCCTGGGGCGCGCGGGCGCTGTTCGGGCTGGACATCGAGCAGTTCCTGCTGCAGCGCCACCTGCTGATCGACGCCCGCCTGGAGCAGGCGATCCGTGATGAGGGCGTTGTGCAGGTGGTGGAAATCGCCTGTGGGCTCTCGCCTCGGGGGCGGCGCTTCTGCCTGCGCCATCCGCAGTTGCGCTATCTGGAGGCGGACCTGCCGCCGATGGCTGCGCGCAAGCGCCTGTTGCTGCACGCCGAGGGTTGGTTGAGCAGTCGCCATCAGGTGCGTGCGGTGGACATCCTCGCCGGGGAGGGCGCCCAGGGGCTGGAGGCGCTGTTCTCCGGCCTGGATACCGGGCTGCCGGTGGTGGTGATCACCGAGGGGCTGGTGAACTACTTCCAGTTGCCGGTGATCGAGGGCTTCTGGCGGCGCCTGGCCGAGCAGATGCGCCGCTTTCCCAGCGCGACCTACCTCACCGACCTCTACCCCGACCTGCGCGAGCACCCGCGCTACCGCCAGGTGCGCTGGGGCGTCGGGTTGGTGGGGCGGCTCACGCGCGGGCATTACCCGCTGCACTACCGCAGTGCCGAGGCCATCGTCGATGGCTTTTCCGCCTGCGGCTTCGACCGGGTCTCGGTGCTTGACCCAAGCGAGCCAGGGGCCGGGCTCGGCCTGGCACCCGGGCGCTGGCCCGCCCTTGTGCGGGTGGTGGAGGCCCGCACCGGGGCCTGAGCCCCGGTGGCCTGCCGATCAGGCGGCGGCTGCCAGTTGCGCCGGGCGGACGTGCTCGGCAAGGGCGGCGCTGGCGGCGGCGTCCATGTGGGTGAACACCAGGGACAGCGCGTCACCGGTCTGGCGCAGGGGCAGCAGGTTTAGCGCTGGCAGGCCCTCCATTGCCAGTTGCCAGCCTCGGACCGGCAACCCTGTCGGGAGCGCGCCCTGCAGGCGGGCACCGAAGAAGCCCAGTTCCTGAACCTCTACCGGGAAGCTGCCCAGCTCGGCGTGATGCAGCCGGGCGGCGCGCTGTGCCGGCGCGAGCCGGAGCTCCTGGCGGCGCTCCATCTCATTGAGGCGGCTGCGGGCCAGGCGGGTCGCGCCGATGGGCGTGGCTGGCAGCGCCTGGTCGAGGAAGAAGGGGCGGTAAAGCTGGGCGCAGGCGTTGCGTCGCTCGAACTGAGCAAGGTGGTCGCCGTCGTGGATCAGCGCGCAATCGGCCTGGGTGCAGGCGGTGGTGAAGGCGGCGTGCTCCCAGGGCTGGGTGAAGTGGTCGAACTCGCCGGCCAGCACCAGGGTCGGGCAACTGGGGTAGTGCGTGAACCCGGCGAAGTCCAGCAGGCGGCGGCTGTTCTGCCGGTAGCGCTCGCGCTCGGCGCTGGTCAGGCGTTGCAGTTGGCGCAGCATGGCCTTGCGAAAGCCGGGGCTGATACCGGTGCGTTCCAGTCGCAATGGGTTGATCAGGCCGGTCAGCGAACCCTGGGCGAATTCCGCCAGGCGCTCCTCTTCCAGCAGGTGCAGGCTCTCCTCCAGCAGGGCGCGGGCGCCGGGGCGGCCGAAGGTGGTCACGCCCGCCAGCAGCAGGCGTGCGCAGCGCTGGGGGTGGCGGCTGGCGAACAGCGCCGCCAGGGCCGAGCCGTAGGACAGGCCGATGGGCATCAGCGGCGGCAGCGCGAGGGCCTCGGCGAAGTCGGCGATCAGGTCGGCCAGCGCCTCCAGCCCCAGTTCCGGGGCCAGTTGCAGGTTGCCGCCCTGGCCGGGCAGGTCGAGGAGGATCACCGGGTGGTGCTCCAGCAGGTCCTCCACCTCGGCGGCGAAGGAGCGAAAGCTCTGGAATGCGCCCCCCAGCATCAGGATGGGGAGACGGGTGTCGTGGGCATGGCGGGACCAGGCCTGGTAATGCAGGCGCCAGGGCCCTGTTTCGAGGACGGACGGGGGCGTGCCGAGCTGGTCGGCGTGGTAACCGGTGCGGTAATGCATGGCGATTCTCCGGCGCTCGGGCGCCTTGTTGTTGTTCTCGCCGCGGTTCGGGGCGCGGGGGCACGCTTTGAAGGTAAACACCGGTGACGATTTTGTTTACCCATCCTTCGGGCGGGGGCGGTGAGGTGGGGTGTGGGCGGGTGTCACCGTCTCGCCCCGGCCTGCGTGGCCTGGGCGTTCGGACGGGATTCGCCGATGCGCTGGAACGGGCTGTCTACCATCCGCCCGGCGCTGCTGGGCGGCGGGCGCACGCGCGGGCTATAATCGCCCACTTTTCCCAACCGCCAGACGCCGAGACCATGACCGAGTCCGTTCTCGATTACATGACCCGCCTGGGCCGCGCTGCGCGCGCCGCCTCGCGCGTGGCCGCCCGTGCCAGCACTGCGCAGAAGAACCGCGCCCTGCTGGCCGCCGCCGATGCCCTGGACGCCGCCCGTGCGGAGCTGTCCGCTGCCAACGAGCTGGATCTGGCCAGCGGCCGGGCCAATGGCTTGGAGCCAGCGATGCTGGACCGCCTGGCGCTCACCCCGGCACGCATCGACGACATGATCGAGGGCTTGCGCCAGGTGGCCGGACTGCCGGACCCGATCGGCGAGATCCGCGACATGCGCTACCTGCCCTCCGGCATCCAGGTGGGCAAGATGCGTGTGCCGCTGGGGGTGATCGGCATCATCTACGAGTCGCGCCCGAACGTGACCATCGACGCGGCCAGCCTGTGCCTGAAGTCGGGCAACGCCACCATCCTGCGCGGCGGTTCCGAGGCCATCCATTCCAACCAGGCCATTGCCCGCTGCATCCAGCAGGGCCTGGCTGACGCCGGCCTGCCCGCCGAACTGGTGCAGGTGGTGGAAACCACCGACCGCGCCGCCGTGGGCGCGCTGATCAGCATGCCAGAGTACGTGGACGTGATCGTCCCCCGTGGCGGCAAGGGCCTGATCGAGCGCATCAGCCGCGACGCCAAGGTGCCGGTGATCAAGCACCTGGACGGCATCTGCCACGTCTACATCGACATCGCCGCCGACCTCGACAAAGCCATCCGCGTGGCGGACAACGCCAAGACCCAGCGCTACGCGCCGTGCAACACCATGGAAACCCTGCTGGTACACCGTGGCATCGCCGAGCGTGTGCTGCCGCCGCTGGCCGCCATCTACCGCGACAAGGGCGTCGAGCTGCGTGGCGATGCGACCACCCGCGCGCTGCTGGGCAGCGACGTGCTGGAGGCGACCGAGGACGATTGGCGCACCGAGTACAACGCGCCGATCCTGTCCATTCGCATCGTCGATGGGCTGGAGCAGGCCATCGAGCACATCAACACCTACGGCTCGCAACACACCGACGCGATCATCACCGAGAACTTCAGTGATGCGCGGCGCTTCCTCACCGAGGTGGATTCCGCCTCGGTGATGGTGAACGCCTCCACCCGCTTCGCCGATGGCTTCGAGTACGGTCTGGGCGCGGAGATCGGCATCTCCACCGACAAGCTGCACGCACGCGGCCCGGTCGGCCTGGAAGGGCTGACCAGCGAGAAGTACGTGGTCTTCGGCGACGGGCACATCCGCACCTGATGATCCAGCGTATCGGCCTCTTCGGCGGCACCTTCGACCCGGTCCACATCGGCCATCTGCGGGGCGCCCTCGAGGTGGCCGAGCTGATGGCGTTCGACCAGCTGCGCCTGATCCCCAGCGCCCGCCCGCCGCACCGCGAGGCACCGCAGGTGTCGGCGGCCGACCGGCTGGCGATGGTGGAACTGGCGGTGGCCGACCTGCCGCCGCTGCGGGTGGACGACCGCGAGCTGCGCCGCGAGCGGCCGTCCTGGACCATCGACACCCTGGAGTCGCTGCGGGCCGAAGTGGGCGAGTCCGACCAGTTGTTCCTGATGCTTGGCTGGGACGCCTTCTGCGGCCTGCCGGGCTGGCACCGCTGGGACGAGTTGCTGAACCACTGCCACATCCTGGTGCTGCAGCGTCCGGATGCGGACACCGAGCCGCCGGAGGAGCTGCGCGACCTGCTGGCGGCACGCAGCGTGGCCGATCCGCTGGGCCTGAGCGGGCCTGGCGGACAGATTTCATTCGTCTGGCAGTCCCCGCTGGCGGTTTCCGCCACGCAGGTCCGCCAGTTGCTGGCCGACGGGCGCTCGGTGCGCTTCCTTGTGCCCGACGCGGTGCTGGCCTATATCCACGCGCACGGTCTGTACCGTGCGGCGAACTGATTCATCCGAGGTAATTGAACCGATGCAAAACGAAGAACTGGTCAAGATCGCCCTCGCGGCGCTTGAAGACATGAAGGCCCAGGACATCACCACCATCGATGTACGCGGCAAGACCAGCGTCACCGACTTCATGGTGATCGCCAGCGGCTCCTCCAGCCGCCACGTCAAGTCCCTGGCGGAGAACGTGCTGGAGAAGGTCAAGGAAAACGGCGTCCGCGCCCTGGGCAGCGAAGGCCTGGACGGCGGCGAGTGGGCCCTGCTGGACCTGGGGGATGTGGTCGTGCATGTGATGCAGGTCGCCACCCGCCAGTTCTACGACCTGGAGCGCCTGTGGCAGGGCGCCGAGCAGAGCCGCGCCCAGCATCCCCAGGAATAACGGAGCACCGCCTTGCGTCTGCGTCTGATCGCCGTCGGCTCGCGCATGCCCCGCTGGGTGGAGGAGGGCTGGAACGAGTACGCCAAGCGCCTGCCGTCCGAGCTGTCCCTCGATCTGGTGGAAATCCCCCTGACCACGCGCGGCAAGAACGCCGACGTGGCGCGGATGATCCGCCAGGAGGGCGAGGCGATGCTGGCCAAGGTCCAGCCTGGGGAACGCATCGTCACCCTGGAAGTCGAAGGGCGTGCCTGGAGCACCGAGCAACTGGCTGCCGAGCTCGACCGCTGGCGCCTCGACGCGCGTACCGTGAACCTCATGGTGGGTGGCCCCGAGGGGCTGGCGCCGGAGGTGTGCGCGCGCAGCGAGCAGCGCTGGTCGCTGTCGCCGCTGACCCTGCCGCACCCGCTGGTGCGGATTCTGGTGGGCGAGCAGATCTACCGCGCCTGGACCGTGCTCTCCGGGCACCCCTACCACAAGTAAGCCGTACCGATGCCGCAACCGATCCGCCTGAAGGACCACGAGAAGGATGCCCGCCTGGTGCGTCGGCGCGTCGTGGTGGGTGCCGTTGCGGTGTTGCTGCTGACCTGCGCATTGATTGCCCGCCTGTATTACCTGCAGGTGATCCAGTACGAGTACCACTCCACGCTCTCGGAAAATAACCGGGTGCATGTGCAGCCGATCCCGCCGACACGGGGGCTGATCTTCGACCGCAACGGCCTGATCATCGCGGACAACCGCCCCAGCTTCAGCCTGACGGTGACCCGCGAGCGCGCTGGCGACTGGAAGAGCGTGCTGGACGTGATCGTCGAGGTGCTTGAGCTGACGCCGGACGACCGCGCGCTGTTCGAGAAGCGCATGAAGCAGGGGCGACGCCCTTTCGAGCCGGTGCCGGTGCTGTTCGAGCTGACCGAGGAGCAGATCGCCCGCATCGCGGTGAACCAGTTCCGCCTGCCCGGTGTGGAGGTGGCTGCCCAACTGGTACGCCACTACCCGCAGGGCGCGCACTTCGCTCACTCGGTGGGCTACGTCGGGCGGATCAACGAGAAGGAGCTCAAGGAGCTCGACCCGATCAACTACAGCGGCACCCACCACATCGGCAAGACCGGCATCGAGCGCTTCTACGAGGACACGCTGCACGGCGAGGTGGGGTACGAGGAAGTCGAGACCAACGCCCGTGGCCGTGTGCTGCGGGTGCTCAAGCGCACCGACCCGAAGCCCGGCAAGGACCTGGTGCTGACCCTGGATGCGCACCTGCAGGAAGCGGCAGAGGACGCCCTGGGTGGGCGCCGGGGCGCCATCGTGGCCATCGAGCCATCCAGCGGCGATGTGCTGGCCATGGTCAGTCAGCCGAGCTTCGACCCGAACCCCTTTGTCACCGGCATCAGCTTCAAGCAGTACGCCGAGCTGCGCGACTCCATCGACCGGCCGCTGTACAACCGCGTGCTGCGCGGGCTCTATCCGCCGGGTTCGACGGTCAAGCCGATGGTGGCGGTGTCCGGTCTCGAAGCCGGGGTGGTGACGCCGGATTCACGGGTGTTCGACCCGGGCTACTACCAACTGCCCAACTACGATCACAAGTACCGCAACTGGAACCGCTCCGGTGACGGCTGGGTGAACCTGGAGGCCGCGATCATGCGGTCCAACGACACCTACTTCTACGACCTTGCCCACAAGATGGGCATCGATCGCCTGCACCAGTCCATGAGCCGCTTCGGCTTCGGCCAGAAGGTGGCGCTGGACATGTTCGAGGAAACGCCGGGTCTGATGCCCTCCCGCGACTGGAAGCGTTCCCGTTACCGCCAGGCCTGGTTCCCGGGGGAGACGCTGATCCTCGGCATCGGCCAGGGCTACATGCAGGCCACGCCGTTGCAACTGGCCCAGGCCACCGCGCTGATGGCCAACCGTGGCAGGTGGGTCCGCCCGCACCTGGCCAAGAGCATCGGCGGCGAGCCGCCGGTGGACGAGAACCCGATGCCCGACATCACCCTGCGCGACCCGAAGTTCTGGGACTACGCGCGCTCCGGCATGGAGCAGGTGGTGCACGGTGCGCGGGGCACCGCCCGCAAGGTGGGCGCCGCCTCCGTTTACCGCATTGCCGGCAAGTCCGGTACGGCCCAGGTGGTCGCCATCAAGCAGGGCGAGCGCTACGACCGCTCGAAGGTCCAGGAGCGCCACCGCGACCACGCGCTGTTCATCGCCTTCGCCCCGGCCGACGATCCGAAGATCGCCGTGGCGGTGATGGTGGAGAACGGCGAGTCCGGCTCCGGGGTGGCGGCGCCGGTGGTCAAGCAGGTGATGGACGCCTGGCTGCTTGGACCGGACGGCCAGCTCAAGCCCGAATTCCGCCCTGCAGGCGCGCCTGCGACCGCTGATGCGAGTATTCGCCGATGAACAGCAACTTCGACCGCACCCTGTCCAATGAAGACGTGATGCGCCGCCGGGCCAGCCTGCTGCAGCGCCTGCACATCGATGGCCAGTTGCTGCTGCTGCTGCTGTTGCTGGCGGTGGGCAGCCTGTTCGTCCTCTATTCCGCCAGTGGCAAGCACTGGGACCTGCTGATGAAGCAAGCCTCGTCCTTCGGCATCGGCCTGGCGGCCATGTGCGCCATCGCCCAGTTCGAGCCACGCTTCCTGGCCCGCTGGGTGCCCCTGGGCTACGCCGGCGGGGTGCTGCTGCTGGTGGTGGTGGACGTGATGGGCCACAACGCGATGGGCGCGACCCGCTGGATCAACATTCCCGGGGTGATCCGCTTCCAGCCGGCGGAGTTCATGAAGATCCTGATGCCGGCGATGATCGCCTGGTACCTGTCCAAACGGACCTTGCCTCCCAAGCTCAAGCACATCGTGGTCAGCCTGGCGCTGATCGTCGTGCCCTTCGTGCTGGTGGTGCGCCAGCCTGACCTGGGCACGGCGTTGCTGATCCTGGCCTCCGGCGCCTTCGTGCTGTTCATGGCCGGTCTGCAGTGGCGCTGGATCCTCGGTGCGGTGGCGGCGGTGGTCCCGGTGGCGGTGGGCATGTGGTACTTCGTGATGCACGACTACCAGAAGCAGCGCGTGCTGACCTTCCTCGACCCCGAGAGCGACCCGCTGGGCACGGGCTGGAACATCATCCAGTCCAAGGCGGCCATCGGTTCCGGCGGGGTATTCGGCAAGGGCTGGCTGCTGGGCACCCAGTCGCACCTGGATTTTTTGCCCGAAAGCCACACGGACTTTATCATTGCCGTCCTCGGCGAAGAGTTCGGGCTCGTGGGCATCTGCATCCTGCTGCTGGTCTACCTGCTGCTGATCGGGCGCGGGCTGGTCATCACCGCCCAGGCCCAGACGCTGTTCGGCAAGCTGCTGGCTGGCAGCCTGACCATGACCTTCTTCGTCTACGTGTTCGTCAACATCGGTATGGTCAGCGGTCTGCTGCCAGTCGTGGGGGTACCCCTTCCCTTCATCAGCTACGGTGGCACCCACCTGGTGACGCTGTTGTCGGGCTTCGGGGTTTTGATGGCGGTCCACACCCATCGCAAATGGATCGCCCAGGTTTGAAACGAGTGGAAGCATTGAACGTACTGCGTAGCTGGATGGTGCAAGGCGCCGCCGGGATCGGCCTGGCAGGCCTGCTGGGCCTCGCCGGCCCGGCCTTGGCAGGGGATTACGACGGCAGCCCGCAGGTGGCCGAATTCGTTTCGGAGATGACCCGCGATTATGGCTTCGCCGGGGAGCAACTGGTCGCCCTGTTCCGTGAGGTGCAGCGCAAGCAGGCCATCCTCGATGCGATCTCGCGCCCGGCCGAACGGGTCAAGCCGTGGAAGGAATACCGGCCGATCTTCATCACCGATGCACGCATCCAGAAGGGCGTGGCGTTCTGGAACCAGCACGCCGAGGCCCTGGCCCGTGCGGAGCAGGAGTACGGCGTGCCGGCCCAGGTGATCGTCGCCATCATCGGTGTCGAGACCTTCTACGGCGGCAACACCGGCAGCTACCGGGTGATGGATGCGCTGTCCACCCTGGGCTTCGACTACCCGCCGCGCGCGGACTTCTTCCGCAAGCAGCTCAAGGAGTTCCTGCTGCTGGCCCGCGAAGAGCAGATCGACCCACTCAGCGTTAAGGGGTCCTACGCCGGCGCCATGGGTCTGCCGCAGTTCATGCCGGGCAGCTTCCGTGCCTATGCCGTGGATTTCGACGGCGACGGTCATATCGACATCTGGGGCAACCCGGTGGACGCCATCGGCAGCGTCGCCAGCTACTTCAAGCGCCATGGCTGGGCCGCCGGTGCACAGGTGGTCAGCCGCGCCCAGGTGCGTGGCGAGCAGGCCGACGAGGGCCTCAGCGAAGGCCTTGAACCGACGAAAAGCGTGGGTGAACTGCGTGCCCTGGGCTGGGCAAGCGGCGATGCCTTGCGCGATGATCTCGCCGTCACTGCGTTCAAGCTCGACGGCGCCGATGGCCTGGAGTACTGGATGGGGCTTCCCAACTTCTACGTGATCACCCGCTACAATCGCAGCGTGATGTACGCCATGGCCGTGCATCAGCTTTCCGAATCCCTGGTCAAAGCGCGGGGCGGGCGTTAATCCATGCGGTCTCTTCCGATTCGAATTGCCACCTACGGCACCCTGGCCCTGTTGCTGGCCAGTTGCTCCAGCAGTCGCAGCCCCCAGTACACCCAGCCGGGTGGCCCGATCTCCGGGCCGGGCGACTACTCCCGTCCGCACAAGGATGGCGCGCCCTGGTGGGATGTGGACGTCTCGCGCATTCCCGATGCGGTGCCGATGCCCCACTACGGCAGCTTCAAGGCCAACCCCTACACCGTGATGGGCAAGACCTACTACCCGATGGCCGACGCCCGCCGCTACCAGGCCGTGGGCACCGCCTCCTGGTACGGCACCAAGTTCCACGGCCAGGCCACTGCCAACGGCGAGGCCTACGACCTCTATGGCATGACCGCCGCCCACAAGACCCTGCCGTTGCCCAGCTACGTGCGGGTGACCAACCTGGAGAACGGCCGCAGCGTGATCCTGCGGGTCAACGACCGCGGGCCGTTCTATTCCGACCGCATCATCGATCTGTCCTTCGCTGCGGCAAAGAAACTCGGCTATGCCGAGGTCGGCACCGCGCGTGTGAAGGTCGAGGGCATCGACCCCCATGAGTGGTGGGCTGCCCAGGGGCGTCCGGTGCCCATGGTGCTGGCCCAGCCGCAGCAGGTAGCCAAGCCCCAGCCGGCGCCTGCCACGCAAGCACCCATCGTGGCCGCCTCCACGGTCGAACAGTACACCCCGCCGCCTGAGCAGCACGCCGCTCCCGTGCTGCCGGTGCAGATCGACTCAAAAAAAAACGCTTCACTCGGAGCCTCTGGCCTGTATCTCCAGGTTGGCGCCTTCGCCAATCCGGACGCTGCGGAACTCCTGAAGGACAAGCTCAGCTCGATGGTGGCTGCCCCGGTGTTCATCAGCTCGGTGGCCCGCAACCAGCAGATCTTGCATCGGGTGCGTCTGGGGCCGATCGACACTCAGGGTGAAGCCCTGCAGCTCCAGGACAGCATCAGGCTGGCGAACCTGGGTCAGCCGACCCTGGTCAAACCGGACTGACGCCGGACGGCGGACCCGGAGCAGTGCGCGGTTCCGGGGTCGCCCTCCTTCTTCCCGCAAGGGACTGTTTCACCTTCAACCAATTCAGAGAGACGGATGAACATCATCAGCTTCGCGAAACGCCTCCTACTGCCAGCCGCTCTGCTCATCGCCATGCCGGTGTCGCAGGCCGCCGAGCAGATTATTCCCGCCCCCCCGCAACTGGCTGCCAAGTCCTATGTACTGATGGACGCACAGAGCGGCCAGGTGCTGGTGGAGAACAATGGTGACGAGCGCCTGCCGCCTGCCAGCCTGACCAAGCTGATGACCGCCTACATCGCCACCTTGGAGATCCGCAAGGGCCAGATCGGCGAGAACGACCCGGTCACCATCAGCGAGCACGCCTGGCGCACCGGCGGCTCGCGCATGTTCGTCAAGGTCAACACCCAGGTGGCCCTGGGCGACCTGCTTCACGGCATCATCATCCAGTCCGGCAACGACGCCAGCGTGGCGGTGGCCGAGCACATCGCCGGCAGTGAGGACGCCTTCGCCGACATGATGAACACCACGGCCGAGAAGCTGGGCATGAAGAACAGCCACTTCATGAACGCCACCGGCCTGCCCAACCCGGAGCACTATTCTTCCGCCCACGACATGGCACTGCTGGCCCGCGCGATCATCTACGAGGACCCGGCCCATTACGCCATCTACTCGCAGAAGGAGTTCCTCTGGAACAACATCAAGCAGCCCAACCGCAACCTGCTGCTGTGGCGTGACAAGACCGTCGACGGCCTGAAGACCGGCCACACCGACGAGGCCGGCTACTGCCTGGTGGCTTCCGCCGTGCGTGACAACCAGCGCCTGATCGCCGTGGTGTTCGGCACCAACAGCGAACAGGCCCGCGCCGCCGAGACCCAGAAGCTGCTGACCTACGGTTTCCGTTTCTTCGAGACCAAGACCTTCTATCAGAAGGGCGCCGAGCTGGCCAAAGCCCAGGTCTGGAAAGGTACCGCCCGCGAAGTGAAGGCCGGCCTGGCCAACGACCTGACCCTGACCCTGCCGAAGGGCCAGTTGCAGAAACTGCAGGCCGCCATGACCCTGTCGCCCCAACTGGTCGCTCCGATCAAGCAGGGTGACGTGATCGGCAAGGTCGAAGTGAAGCTGGACGACAAGGTGGTGCACAGCGCCGACCTGGTTGCCCTGGAAGCTGTCGAGGAGGGTGGTTTCTTCCGCCGCCTGTGGGATAGCATCCGCCTGTTCTTCTTCGGCCTGTTCAACTGAGCCGATCCCACCACTGACCCACTGCCGAAGCCCCGTACTCCACAGGAGACGGGGCTTCCGCCTCGCGGACTACGGGTCCGCCGCCGCCATGACCGATACCGACGTACAAGCCCCGAAAATCGAATTCCCCTGCGAGCGCTACCCGATCAAGGTGATCGGCGATGCCGGTGAAGGTTTCGCCGACCTGGTGATCGAAGTGATCCAGCGCCACGCCCCCGACCTCGATGTCACCACCCTGGTGGTCCGCGACAGCCGCAACGGTCGCTTTCTCTCCGTACAGGTGCTGATCACCGCCACCAGCGTCGACCAGTTGCAGGCGATCCACGTCGACCTGCGCGCCACCGGCCGTGTGCACATGGTGCTGTAGTGGCGCCCGAGCTGATCGTGCGTCGCCTCGGGCTGGTCGAGTACCTGCCCACCTTCGAGGCGATGCGCCGCCTGACGGCTGAGCGTAACGAGCAGACGCCCGACGAGATCTGGCTGCTGCAGCATCCCCAGGTATTCACCCAGGGTCAGGCCGGCAAGGCCGAGCACCTGCTGGCGCCAGGGGATATCCCGGTGATCCAGGTGGACCGGGGAGGGCAGGTGACCTACCACGGTCCCGGTCAGTTGGTGGCCTACCTGATGCTGGACCTGCGCCGCCTCGGTCTGGGCGTGCGCGAGTTGGTCACCGCCATGGAGCAGAGCCTGGTGGACGTGCTGGCCACCTATGGCATCGAAGCGGCGCCCAAGGCCGATGCGCCGGGCGTCTACGTGAACGGCGACAAGATCGCTTCACTGGGCCTGCGTGTCAGCCGTGGCTGTTCGTTCCACGGCCTGGCGCTGAATGTCGACATGGACATGTCGCCCTTCTGGCGCATCAACCCCTGTGGCTATGCCGGGCTGAAGATGGTCCAACTGAAGGACCTGCTGGCGCAGCCCGCGCCCCTCGACGAGGTGGCGGAGCGCCTGGAGCAGGCCCTGCGGGTGCGGCTCGGCTACGCCGGCTGACCTCATTGCCGCTGACATGAAAAAGCCCCCGCCGGCCTGCCGACGGGGGCTTTTCACTGTGAGCGGATCAGTTCAGGTTGAGGGCCGGGATCAGGCTCTCGTCGGTGGACTGGCCGGGAACCGGCACCGGCGCAGCGAGGCCCAGGTTGTTCTTTTCGAATACGCGGTCGGCGCGGTAGCTGGAGCGTACCAGCGGGCCGGCGGCGACCTCCATGAAGCCCTTCTCCAGGCCGATGTCGCGGAAACGGTTGAACTCTTCCGGGCTGACCCAGCGTTGTACCGGCAGGTGGTTGCGGGTCGGTTGCAGGTACTGGCCGAGGGTGAGGATGTCGACGCCGATGGCGCGCAGGTCGTCCATGGTCTCGATGATCTCCTCGTCGGTCTCGCCCAGGCCCAGCATCAGGCTGGTCTTGGTCAGGACCGACGGGCGATGGCGTTTGGCGTGGGCCAGCACGCCGAGGGTCTTCTCGTAGCCGGCTCGGGGGTCGCGGACGATGTGGGTGAGGCGTTTCACCGTTTCGACGTTCTGGGCGAACACTTCCAGCCCCGAATCCACCACGCGCTCGATGGAAGGCAGGTCGCCGTCGAAGTCCGGCGTCAGCGCTTCGACCACCACCTGCGGGGTGCGCTCCTTGATGGCACGCACACAGGCGGCGTAGTGACTGGCGCCACCGTCGTCGAGGTCATCGCGGTCCACCGAGGTCAGTACGATATAGCGCAGGGCCATCAGCTCGACGGATTTGGCGGTGTTCTGCGGCTCTTCCAGATCCAGCCAGCCGTTGGGGTTGCCGGTGTCCACGGCGCAGAAGCGGCAGGCCCGGGTGCACACCGAGCCCATCAGCATGATGGTGGCGGTGCCGTTGGACCAGCACTCGCCCATGTTCGGGCAGTGGGACTCCTGGCACACGGTGCTCAGGCGGTGTTCGCCGACGTTGCGCTTGACCGCCTCGAAGCGGCTGCCACCGGGCGCCTTGACCCGCAGCCACTTGGGCTTGGGTTCGAACACCTGGGGCTCGGCGGAGTTGCGGCGCTTCTGGCCGTCCTTGATTGCGGTGATCCCCTGGGCCGTACGGAACTTCTCGCCACTGGCGACGGGTTTGGACGGACTGGTATCGGACATCGGACGGGCTCCGCTAGAGGCTGATCAGGCTGCCGCAGGGGGCAAGGAGGGTGGCGGATTCTACCACAAAGGTGGTGCCGTTCTGGCAGTCGCCGGGCCGCTCGGACCCGGCGAAAGGAAGGTGTCAGCGGCCGTTGCGCAACTGCAGCAGCAGGGCTGGAGTGGGGTAGCCGTCGGCGGGCCAACCCAGGCGCTGCTGGTAGCCGCGGATGGCCTTGCGGGTGTTGGCACCGATGATGCCGTCGGCAGCACCTGGGCTGTAGCCGGTGCTGGCGAGGGCTTCTTGTAGTTCGATGCGCTCGGTGCGGCTGAGGGGACGGTCTTCCTTCGGCCAGGCGCCGGTGATCTGCCCCGCACCGTCGAAGCGCTGGGCCAGCAGGCCCACGGCCAGGGCATAGGAAGAGGAGTTGTTGTAGCGCAGGATGGCGCGGAAGTTGTCCAGCACCAGGAAGGCCGGACCGCGATGGCCGGCGGGGACCAGCAGCGCGGCGCGGTCCTGGTCGAGGCCCGGTGCCAGGGGCACCTGGACCCCGAGCTGGCGCCACTCACCGACTGTCTTGCGGATGTCCGCGTCGGCTTGGGCGTAGTCGAAGCCGGCCGGCAGCCGCACCTCGGCGCCCCACGGTTTGCCCATCTGCCAACCGGAGGCCTTGAGGTAATGGGCGGTGGAGGCCAGGGCATCGGCGGTGGAGTTCCAGATGTCGCGGCGACCGTCGCCGTCGAAGTCCACGGCATGGCTGTTGTAGGTGGTGGGGATGAACTGGGTCTGGCCCATGGCGCCGGCCCAGGAGCCGCGCATGCCGCTGGGCTGGATGTCGCCATGCTGGATGATGCCGAGGGCGGCGATCAGTTGTTCGTGGGCGAAGGTCGGGCGACGCCCCTCATAAGCCAGGGTGGCGAGGGAGCGGATCACCGACTTTTCGCCCATGAACTGGCCGAAGCTGCTTTCCATGCCCCACACCGCCACCAGGACCTGGCGGTCGACGCCGTAGCGGGCCTCGATGGCACTGAGCAGGGTGGCGTGCTGTTTCAGCAGGCCCTGGCCCTTGCGAACGCGGTAGGGAGACAGCGCGCCGTCGAGGTATTCCCAGACGGGGCGGGTGAATTCGGGTTGGCTCCGGTCGGCGGCGACCACGCTCGGGTCGGGGGTGACGCCGACGAAGGCCTGGTCGAGGATGGTGGCGCGGATGCCGGCTGCCAGCGCTTCCTGGCGGAAACGATCACGCCATTGCTCGAAGCTCTCGCCGGGCTGTGCGATCAGCGGGGACGGGGTGGTGGCCGTGCTCGACGGGCCGGGCGTGGTCAGCACGGCGGTGGCCGTGGCGGTACTGGACTGGGAAGCGGGCGCGGTGGCGGTGGGTGTTTCGGCGCAGGCGCTCAGGGCTGCGAGGGTGGAAGCCACGGCCAGGCTGCGGAGCATGGGGCCGGGGGCTGGTGCGCGGAACATGGACAGGTCTCGACGGCAGGCCAAACAAGCCGCGACCTTAGCACGGATGCCGGGTTTTCAGGCGGCCAGAAGCGAAGAAGCCTCCCAGTTACGGGAGGCTTCTCTGCGGTAGCTGCCTTTGCCTTTAAGTGGCTGTTCCTGGCGGCTGCGGAACAGGGGTTGGGCGACGATGCTCTTCGCCTTGTTGGGTTTCTTGCGTTGCTTGGCCATGGCCGGCTCTCCACTGGGCGCCTGCGGATTTGCAGGCGCGCGCATCTTGCGCCCGCGTGCGGGCGATGTCCAGTGTCAGGCGGCGGGTATGGGCAGGCGCTGGCCGGCAAGGCTGAGGGCCAGGTGTGCCAGGCCGATCCACGGATCACCTGGGGCCTGCCCCTTGATCTGCGCATCGATGCGTTGGGCATCGCTGAGCAGTTGGTTCCAGCGAGAAGCCGGGTGACGTTGCAGGGCGCGGCTGACCAGTGGGCGGCGCTTGTCCCAGACCGGGGGGCGGGCCGAGGCGAAGGCTTTCTCCAGTGGCACGCCCTGGGCGTATTGCTGGGCGATGCCGGCCAGCTGACGCAGCTCACGAGCAAGGGCCCAGAGGATCACCGGGGTTTCCACCCCTTCGCCCCGCAGGCCTTCGAGGGTGCGCAGGGTGTGTGCGGGTTCGCCGTTGAGTGCGGCGTCGATCAGGCCGAAGACATCGAAACGGGCGCTGTCGGCAACGGCCGCCTGGACCGTGGCGGCGTCCACCTGAGCGCCTTCGGCAAGCAGCTTGAGCTTCTCGATCTCCTGGGCGGCGGCCAGCAGATTGCCTTCCACCCGGGCGGCGATCAGGTCCACCGCTTCCTGGCTCGCGGCCAGGCCGGCCTGGGCCATGCGCTGGCGGATCCACTGCGGCAGCTGGTGGGCGTCCACCGGCCAGATCTGGATGAACTGGGCGTCCGCGCCGTCGATCAGGGCCTTGGCCCATTTGGTTTTCTGCGTGCTGCCATCCAGCTTGGGCAGGCTGACCAGCAGGACGGTGTCTTCCGGCGGTCGGGCCAGGTATTCCATCAGGGCTGCTGCGCCCTTGTCGCCGGGTTTGCCGGAGGGCAGGCGCAGCTCGATCAGGCGGCGCTCGGCGAACAGCGACAGGCTGGCTCCGGCCTCCAGCAGCAGGCCCCAGTCGAAGTTGTTCTCGGCGTTGAACACCTGGCGCTCGCTGAAGTCGCGGGTTCGGCAGGCGCTTCGGATAGCGTCGCAGGCTTCCTGGCAGAGCAGAGGCTCGTCACCGCTGACGACATAGACGGGGGCGAGATTGCCTTGCAGGTGTTTGCTGAGCTGGGCGGCGTTGAGCTTCATGGAGGAGGGCTGCCCGGCTGCGCGATCACGCAACCGGGCGGAGCACTTACTTGATGGGCAACTGCAGCGGGGACTGCTGCGGCTGCTGCGCTTCTTCCGCGCGGCGGGCGGCTTCCAGCGCATCGGCTTCGGCCTGGGCTTTGGCTTCCGCCTGGGCCTGCAGCGTGTCCAACTGCTCAGGGGTGATCAGCTGCAGGCGCATGGCCACCTGCTGGATCATGTCGCGGCGCATTTCCTGGCGCAGTTGCGCGGATTCCTGATCGGAAGCGATCAGGTTGTTGCTGTCGTGGGTGTAGTAGCGCTGCACATCGACACGGTCCTGCATCAGCAGCAGGTCTTTCTGACCACCGCGGATCTCGTAGTCCAGGGTGTTGCTCAGCTGGTACTCGGAGGTGCGCGAGTTTCCGCTGTAGCTGGCGGAGCGGCTTTCTTCCTGTTCGCGGGTCAGGACGATGCGGTAGGGCGCACCGGCGTGCACCTTGACGTGGCTGCGCTTGAGCAACTGGCGCAGTTGCTTGACGGTTTCGCCGTAGGTGTTGCGGGCGGTGACGTCCACTTCCTTGAGGGCGAACTGGGTGTCGCCGGTGCCGCGCAGCTGGAAGCCGCAGGCGCCGAGTGTCAGCGTCAGGCCCAGGACCAGCAGATTCCGTTTCTTCATCGTTGGTTTTCCCCTTGGCGAATCGCCGGGGCTGCGCGGCAGCCCCGGTGTGAAGTCAGTTGGCGACAATGTTGACCAGCTTGCCTGGGACCACGATCACCTTGCGGATGGTCAGGCCTTCGGTGAAGCGCAGCACGTTCTCGTTGGCGCGGGCGGTCGCCTCGACGGCCTCGCGGCTGGCGTCGGCCGCCACCTCGATCTGGCCACGGAGCTTGCCGTTGACCTGCACCACCAGTTGCAGGGTGTCCTGCACCAGGGCGCTTTCGTCGACCTTCGGCCAGGCAGCGTCGATGACGGCATCGGCATGGCCCAGTTCGCGCCAGATCTCATGGCAGATGTGCGGGGTGATCGGGGCCAGCAGCAGGGCCACGGTCTCCAGGCCTTCCTGGAGCAGGGCGCGGTCCTGGGCGTCCGCCTGCGGGGCCTTCTCCAGCACGTTCATCAGGGTCATCACGGCGGCGATGGCGGTGTTGAACTTGTGGTGCTGGCCGACGTCCTGGCTGGCCTGCTTGATGGCCAGATGGATGGCGCGGCGCACCTCCTTCTGGGCATCGGAGAGGGCGCTGGTGTCCAGCGCAGCCGGCAGGCCGGCATTGACGTGGGCCTGGGCCAGGCGCCAGACGCGGCGCAGGAAGCGACTGGCGCCTTCGACGCCAGCGTCGGACCACTCCAGGCTCATGTCCGGCGGCGAGGCGAACATCATGAACAGGCGGCAGGTGTCGGCGCCGTAGGCGTCGATCATGGCCTGCGGGTCCACACCGTTGTTCTTCGACTTGGACATCTTCTCGGTGCCGCCGATTTCCACCGGCAGGCCGTCGGTCTTCAGGCGTGCGCCGATGACCTTGGCCTTGGCGTCACGCTCGACCTCGACATCGGCCGGGTTGAACCAGTCCTTGCCACCGTTGGAGGCGGTGCGGTAGTAGGTCTCGGCGACCACCATGCCCTGGGTCAGTAGGTTCTTGAATGGCTCGTTGGAGCTGACCAGGCCTTCGTCACGCATCAGCTTGTGGAAGAAACGCGCGTAGAGCAGGTGCAGGATGGCGTGCTCGATGCCGCCGATGTACTGGTCCACCGGCAGCCAGTGGTTGGCAGCAGCCGGGTCGACCATGCCCTTGTCGTAGGTGGGCGAGGCGTAGCGGGCGAAGTACCAGGAGCTTTCCACGAAGGTGTCCATGGTGTCGGTTTCGCGCTTGGCCGCCGTGCCGCATTTCGGGCAGGTGCATTCGTAGAATTCGGGCATCTTCGCCAGCGGGCTGCCGGCGCCGTCCGGCACCACGTCTTCGGGCAGCACGACGGGCAGTTGGTCCTCGGGGACCGGCACGTCGCCGCAGTTCGGGCAATGGATGATCGGGATCGGGCAGCCCCAGTAACGCTGGCGGCTGATGCCCCAGTCGCGCAGGCGGAACTGGGTGCGCGACTGGCCGAGGCCTTTCTTCTGCAGGGCCACTTCGATGGCGTCGAAGGCGCCCTGGAAGTCCAGGCCGTCGAACGCGCCGGAGTTGATCAGCTGGCCGTGCTCGCCGTAGGCGTCCTGCCAGGGAGCGGGGGTCTCGTCACCGGCGCTGGTGCGCACCACCGGCTTGACCGGCAGGTTGTACTTGGCGGCAAAGGCGAAGTCGCGTTCGTCGTGGGCCGGGACGGCCATCACGGCGCCTTCGCCATAGTTCATCAGCACGTAGTTGGCGACCCACACCGGAAGCTTCTCGCCGGTCAGCGGGTGCTCGACGAACAGTGGGGTGGCCAGGCCTTTCTTCTCCTGGGTGGCGATGTCGGCTTCGGCGACGCCGCCGCGCTTGCACTCGTCGATGAAGGCCTGCAGCTCGGCGGCCTGGTCGGCCGGCAGCTTGGTCAGGGCGATGGCGGCCAGCGGGTGCTCGGCGGCCACGGCCACGTAAGTGGCGCCCATCAGGGTGTCGGGGCGGGTGGTGAAGACCTTCAGTACGCCGTCCTGGCCGATGCTGTCGGCGTCATAGGGGAAGCTGACCTCCATCCCGCGGGACTTGCCGATCCAGTTACGCTGCATGGTCTTGACCTGCTCGGGCCAGCCCGGCAGGTCGTCGAGGCTGCTGAGCAGCTCTTCGGCGTAGGCGGTGATCTTGAAGTAGTACATCGGGATTTCGCGCTTCTCGATCAGCGCGCCCGAACGCCAGCCACGGCCGTCGATGACCTGCTCGTTGGCCAGTACGGTCTGGTCCGCGGGGTCCCAGTTCACGGTGCCGTTCTTGCGGTAGATCACGCCCTTCTCGAACAGGCGGGTGAACAGCCACTGTTCCCAGCGGTAGTAGTCCGGCTTGCAGGTGGTGACCTCGCGGGACCAGTCGATCGCCAGGCCCAGGCTCTTCAGCTGGGCCTTCATGTAGGCGATGTTCTCGTAGGTCCACTTGGCGGGGGCGACGTTGTTCTTCATGGCGGCGTTTTCCGCCGGCATGCCGAAGGCGTCCCAGCCCATGGGCTGCAGCACGTTCTTGCCCTGCATGCGTTGGTAGCGGGCAATCACGTCGCCGATGGTGTAGTTGCGCACGTGCCCCATGTGTAGCTTGCCGCTCGGGTAGGGGAACATGGACAGGCAATAGAAGGTGTCCTTGCCGGCCTGCTCGCTCACTTCAAAGGATTTATGCGCGTCCCAATGGGCCTGCGCGGCGGCTTCGATATCACGGGGCTGGTAGTTTTCGTGCATGGCTACTTGCGCTGATAAATGGGCATCGGATCGCGGCCGTGAAGGGCGCTGAACCGCTTGCGAAACGTAAATTCAAGCGCCGTAGCATACATGAGCGCCGTTGGCAGAGGGAAACCCTGATTGTGCGGCGCGCGCCCCCCGCCGCCGTTTGTCGCGGCCATCCTGCGCGGGCTCTGGCGACCGCTAAGCTTCTGTTTCATGAGGGCGCTGCAGGGCGTGTCGAGGTGCTGCATGGTGGAGACGAGGCGGGCAGAAACGGCGGGTGGGCTGTATGAGCGTCTGCTGCATCGCCTGGCCCTGGCGCTGGACGAGGCGGATACGGCCGAACGGTTGCGCAACGAACACCCGAGCGAGCTGGAGCTCAAGGGGCTGACCCCCGCCGAGCTGGCGCTGATCCGGGCCTACCTCGACAAGGACCTCCATTGGTTGCGCGGTTGGCACGCTGCCGCCGAGGAGCTCGCCCTCATCGAGCAGCAACCCACCCGTGCGGCCAAGCCCGTGCGCAATTCCAAGAGCAGTCCGCCGCCGCGCGCGGCCAAGCCGCTGTTCAAGCGGCGGCAGCAACTGTTGTGCGCACTCTGTGGCGCGCCGGCCAATTGGCAGCGTGGCCAGGGCGTCCAGGCCTGCGCCACCTGCGGGTCCCAGCTTTTCCGCGCCGGCAATCCCCGTTAGGCTTCGCGCACCTTTGGAGGTGCCGATGCCGATCCGCTATCTGTTCAAACAACTGCTGATGCCGCCAGGCATCCTTTTGGTCCTGCTGTTGCTGGCCTGGTGGTGGCGCGTGCGTCGCCCCCGCCTGGCGCTCGCCTGTTTCCTGATGGGGTTCGGTGGCCTGTGGACGATGAGCCTGCCGGTGGCAGTGGAAACCCTGGCCGGCTGGCTGGAGACCGAACCGCCCTTGCAGGAGGCGCGTTGGGCCGAGCTGCCCGGGCGCGCCCAGGCCATCGTTGTGCTGGGGGCCGGGCGGGTGCGCGACGACCCTGCCTGGGAGGGCGACCAGCCCAGCCTGCTGGCTATGGAACGCATGCGTTATGCCGCGCGGATCGCCAAGGCCACTCAACTACCGGTGCTGGTCACTGGCGGTTTCCACTACGGCCAGCCGCCCAGCGAGGCGGCGATCATGGCCGAGTCGTTCGAGCGTGATCTGGGCGTGCCGGTGCGCTGGCGGGAAGAGGCGAGCCGGACCACCTGGGAGAACGCCGTGGAGTCGGCGCGTATCCTCAAGGCCGAAGGTGTCGAGCGGGTAGTGCTGGTGACCCAGGCCTTCCACATGCAGCGCGCACGCTGGTGCTTCGAGCAGGCGGGGTTGGAGGTGGTCACAGCGCCGTCGTCGTTCCTGTCCTCTCCCAATTCACGGCCGTTCGGCGGTTGGCTGCCGGAGACGGTGGCGGTGTGGCACAGCGGGATGTTGCTCAACGAGGCGCTGGGCCTGCTGGCCTACCCGCTGGCGTACCGCTCGGGAGCGGTTGCCAGCGAGTGAGTCGGGTCAGACCGTCTTGGCGATGCGGCTGGCCAGCAGGGCCCAGCCGAACAGCAGGCCGCAGAGGATGGCCAGCGGCCAGGAGCGCCATTTCAGGTATGGGGTGAGGCCCTGCATGGGCTCCACCTGGCCGTAGAGCGAGGCCTTCTCGAACTGCGGGATGGCGGTTTCGATGCGGCCGAAGGGGTCGATCAACACAGTGACGCCGTTGTTGGTGGCGCGGATCATCCAGCGCCCGGCCTCCAGCGCCCGCATCTGCGCCATCTGCAGGTGCTGCAGCGGGCCGATGGAGGTGCCGAACCAGGTGTCGTTGGACACTGTCAGCAGCAGGTCGCTCTGAGCGGCCAGGTCGGCGGCGAACTCGGGGTAGACCACTTCGTAGCAGATGTACGGCGCGATCCTGTAGCCCTTGGCCAGCAGCGGCGGCTGGTCGGCGGGGCCGCGGGCGAAGTCGGACATGGGCAGGTCGAAGAAGGCGATCAGCCCGCGCAGCACATCCTGCAGCGGTACGTATTCGCCGAACGGCACCAGTTGCTGCTTGAGGTAGGTGCCCTGGCCGTCGCCGACCACGGTGATGCCGTTGTAGTAGCGCTTCTCGCCCCGCTCGTTGGCCTGGCGGATCGGTACGCCGGTGATCAGCGCGGCCTGGCGGTCGTGGGCGACGCGGCCCATGACGGAGAGGAAGCCTTCGGCGTGTTCCTTCAATACCGGTACGGCGGTTTCCGGCCAGATGATCAGGTCGGTGCGGCGCGCCGCCAGGGTCATGTCGCGGTAGAGCGCCAACTGGGCTTCCAGCTGCGCCGGGTCCCATTTCAGGTTCTGCTCCACGTTGCCCTGCAGGGCGACCACGTCGAGCTTCTCGCCCAGCGGTCGGGTCCAGGCGTGGTCCTTGAGGGCCAGCCCGGTGATCCAGGGGGCCGCCAGCAGACCCAAGGCGGCGATCAGGAACGCCGGGGCCCGGCGCAGGCGCACCAGGTTGACCAGCAGGGCAGCGCTCAGGGCGAGGGCGAACGACACCAGCCAGACACCGCCGAGCGGGGCCAGGCCCGCCAGGGGACCATCCAGCTGGCTGTAGCCGGCGTAGAGCCAGGGGAAACCGGTGAGGAACCAGCCGCGGAAGGTCTCCTGGGCCAGCCACAGCGCGGCGAAGGCCAGGGCGTCGGCCAGCGGGGCCTCGTTGCGGCGGAACCAGCGTGCCCAGAGCGCGGCGGGAATGGCGAAGAACAAGGCCACGCCAGCGCAGAAGCCAGCGGTGAGGAAGGCAGCCAGCGGCGCCGAGGCGCCGCCGTAGTCGTGGATGCTGACGTAGATCCAGCTGGTGCCGGCGATGAACAGGCCGAAGCCGTAGCACCAGCCCCGGCCGAAGGCGGCCTTGGGGCCGAGTCCGCGCAGGCCTAGGTAGAACAGGGCGAGGGACAGTAGCGACAGCGGCCAGTAGTCGAAGGGCGCCATGGCCAGCGGAGTGAGGGCGCCGGCGGCCAGGGCCAGCAGGTTGCCCGGCCAGCCGGGGCGGGTGATCCAGTTCATGCGCAATCCTTGGGCGGGGCAGTGGAGGGCCCGGAACGCCGCGCAGTCTAGCCGGGCCACGCCCGCGCCGGGAAGCGACGGGCGTGGGGGCGGTCAGCGGTTGATCGGGCTGAGGCGCAGCAGGTGCAGGCGCCGGCTGTCGGCGTTGAGCACGCGGAAGCGGAAGCCGCCGAACTCCGTGGTCTCGTTGCGCTTGGGCAGGTGTCCGAAGGCACCCATGACCAGGCCGCCGATGGTGTCGAACTCGTCTTCGGAGAAGTCGGTTTCGAAGAAGCTGTTGAAGGTATCCACCGGGGTCAGCGCCTTGACGATGAAGTCGCCGCTGGGGAGCGGCTTGATGTAGCTGTCTTCCTCGACGTCGTGCTCGTCCTCGATGTCACCGACGATCTGCTCCAGCACGTCCTCGATGGTCACCAGGCCTGCCACGCCGCCGTATTCGTCGATGACCACGGCCATGTGGTTGTGGTTGGCGCGGAACTCGCGGAGCAGCACGTTGAGGCGCTTGGATTCGGGCACGAAGGTGGCCGGACGCAGCAGCTCCTTGATGTTGAAGGGGCGGTCGGGGTCCTGGAGGATCAGAGGCAGCAGGTCCTTGGCCAGGAGGATGCCCATGACGTCGTCCAGGCCTTCGCCGATCACCGGGTAGCGCGAGTGTGCGGCATCGATGATGGCGGGGAGGAACTCGCGGGGTGTCTGGGTGGCCTTGATGCTGATCATCTGCGAGCGCGGCACCATGATGTCGCGCACCTGCAGGTCAGCCACCTGGATGGCACCCTCGACGATGGACAGCGCCTCGCTGTCCAGCAGTTTGTTCTGGTGGGCTTCGCGCAGCAGCTCCAGCAGCTCCTGGCGGCTTTTCGGCTCATGGGCAAAGGCCTGGGTCAGCTTTTCCAGCCAGGACCTGTGCCCGTTGCTCGATCGATCTTCGCTCATATGTCCTTGCTCGGGTTTCTCACTCGTCGTCGCGGTACGGGTCGGGGTGGCCGAGTTCGGCCAGCAGTTCCCGTTCCAGCGCTTCCATTTCTTCGGCTTCCTCGTCCTCGATGTGGTCGTAACCCAGGAGGTGCAGGCAGCCGTGAATCACCAGGTGCGCCCAGTGGGCATCGAGGGCCTTGCTCTGCTCGGCGGCCTCGCGGGCCACCACCGGGGCGCAGATCACCAGGTCGCCCAGCAGCGGGATGTCGAGGAACTCCTCGGGTACGTCGGCGGGGAAGGACAGCACGTTGGTGGCGTAGTCCTTGTGCCGCCAGGTGCGGTTCAGCTCGCGGCCCTCGGGCTCGTCCACCAGGCGGATGGTCAGCTCCGAGTCGCCCTGGCGCTGGCGCAGGGCCAGGGTGCACCAGCGGCGGAAGTCGGCTTCGCCGGGCAGGTCACTGGCCTCGCTGGCCAGTTGCAGGTCGAGTTCAAGCATCGGGGTTGATCGCACCCGGATCGTTGTCTGCAGGACGCGGCTTGGCCTGGGCGCGGTTGTCGTAGCGGTCATAGGCTTCGACGATGCGCTGCACCAGCGGGTGGCGGACCACGTCGTGGGATTTGAAGTGGGTGAAGGCGATGCCGGGCACGTCACGCAGCACGTCGATCACATGAGCCAGGCCGGAGCGGGTGCCCCGGGGCAGGTCGACCTGGGTGATGTCGCCGGTGATGACGGCCGTGGAGCCGAAGCCGATACGGGTCAGGAACATCTTCATCTGCTCGAGGGTGGTGTTCTGACTCTCGTCGAGAATGATGAAGCTGTTGTTAAGCGTGCGGCCACGCATGTAGGCCAGCGGGGCGACCTCGATCACCTGCTTTTCGATCAGCTTGGCCACCTGCTCGAAGCCGAGCATCTCGTAGAGAGCGTCATAGAGTGGGCGCAGGTAGGGGTCGATCTTCTGGGTCAGGTCGCCGGGGAGGAAACCCAGCTTCTCGCCGGCTTCCACCGCCGGGCGTACCAGCAGGATGCGGCGCACCTGCTCGCGCTCCAGGGCGTCGACGGCGCAGGCGACGGCCAGGTAGGTCTTGCCGGTGCCGGCCGGTCCGATGCCGAAGTTGATGTCGTGGTCGAGGATGGACTTCACGTAGCGCTGTTGGTTGATGCCGCGCGGACGGATCATGCCCTTGCGGGTGCGCAGGGCGACGCTGGCTTCCATCTTGGGGTTGGCCAGCTCGTCCATGCCGGTTTCCCGGAGGAACAGGTGGACCATGTCCGGGGACAGCTCGGTGGCTTCGGTCTCACGGTAGAGGCGGCGCAGCAGGTGCTCGGTGGCCTGGGTGCGCTGGGGATCGCCCACCAGCTCGAACTGGTTGCCGCGGTTGCGGATCTCGATGGCCATGCGCTGCTCGATCAGCCGCAGGTGTTCGTCGAACTGGCCACAGAGGTTGGCGAATCGACGTGCCTCGAAGGGCTCCAGGGTGAAGCGGTGCAAATCCAGGGGTGCGTTCAATGTCGTGGGTTCTTGGTCGCCGTTGGCAGGTCAGGAAATGGAGCATAAACCCAGGTGCCCGGCTGCGGAAGCACGGGCACCGGGATTTCAGTGCAGTGTGTCCTCGATCAGCGTGCCGCGCAGGGAGTGGGGCAGGGCGTCGTCGATGTGCACGTCGACGAACTGGCCGATCAGGCGCGGATTGGCGCTGCGGAAGTTGACGATGCGGTTGTTCTCGGTGCGGCCCTGGAGCATGCCCGGGTCCTTCTTGGAGAAGTCGCTCACCAGGATGCGCTGGACGGTGCCGACCATGCGGCGGCTGTTCTCGAAGCCCTGCTGGTGGATGCGGGCCTGGAGGATCTGCAGACGCTGCTTCTTCACCTCTTCCGGGGTGTCGTCGGGCAGGTCGGCGGCCGGGGTGCCTGGGCGCGAGCTGTAGACGAAGGAGAAGGAGAAGTCGAAGCCGACGTCTTCCACCAGCTTCATGGTGGCCTCGAAGTCCTTGTCGGTCTCGCCGGGGAAACCGACGATGAAGTCGGAGCTGATGCAGATATCCGGTACCGCCGCCTTGAGCTTGCGGATGCGCGACTTGTATTCCAGCGCGGTGTGGTTGCGCTTCATCGCCGCGAGGATGCGGTCCGAGCCGGCCTGTACCGGCAGGTGGACGAACTTCACCAGCTCCGGCACTTCGGCGTGGGCCTGGATCAGCGCGTCGGAGAACTCCAGCGGGTGCGAGGTGGTGTAGCGGATGCGGTCGATGCCGTCGACGGCGGCCACCACGCGGATCAGCTCGGCGAAGTCGGCGATGCGCCCGTCGTGGGTCTGGCCGCGGTAGCCGTTGACGTTCTGGCCCAGCAGGGTGACCTCGCGCACGCCGTTCTCGGCCAGGTGGATCACCTCGGCCAGCACGTCGTCGAAGGGCCGGCTGACTTCCTCGCCACGGGTGTAGGGCACCACGCAGAAGGTGCAGTACTTGCTGCAGCCTTCCATCACCGAGACGAAGGCACTGGGGCCGTCGACGCGGGGCTCGGGCAGACGGTCGAACTTCTCGATCTCGGGGAAGCTGATGTCCACCTGGGGCGCGCGGGTGGTGCGCGCGGCGTCGATCATCTCCGGCAGGCGGTGCAGGGTCTGCGGGCCGAAGACCACGTCGACGTAAGGCGCGCGCTCACGGATGGCGGCGCCTTCCTGGCTGGCCACGCAGCCACCGACGCCGATCACCAGCTCGGGGTTCTGGCGTTTCAGCTCCCGCCAGCGACCGAGTTGCGAGAACACCTTCTCCTGCGCCTTCTCGCGTATGGAACAGGTATTGAGCAGGATGACGTCGGCCTCCTCGGCACGTTCGGTCATTTCCAGCGCCTGGTGTTCGCCCAGCAGGTCGGCCATGCGCGAGGAGTCGTACTCGTTCATCTGGCAGCCGTGGGTTTCGATATAGAGCTTCTTGGCCATGCACGTCAGGGTCGGGTGGTTCGAAGAACCGCGCATTATAGTCGCGGCCTGCCCGCGTTCCTAGGGTGGCGCGACCGGTCGCCGTGTTATGCTTCGCGCCCCATTTTTACCGCCGTACCGACCTTTACATGAGCAAGCACGAACCGATCTTCAAGGTGATCTTCCTCAACCAGGGCCAGGTCTACGAGATTTATGCCCGGCAGATCTTCCAGAGCGAGTTGTGGGGGTTCCTGGAGATCGAGGAGTTGGTCTTCGGCGAGCGCAACCAACTGGTGGTGGACCCCAGTGAGGAGAAGCTCAAGGCGCAGTTCGAGGGCGTGGTACGCAGCTTCGTGCCTATGCACGCGATCATCCGCATCGACGAGGTGGAGCGCCTGGGCACGGCAAAGATCAGCGAGGCCAAGGGCACGGGCAACGTCATGCCGTTCCCCATGCCGCCCATGCCGGACAAGCACAGCTAGGCGGCGCGGTATTCAGGGCAGGGGGGCGAAGGGCGATCCGCCGTCGGCGGTCTGCAGTTCGATGAGGTAGTTGCGGAAGATCTGCCCCAGCACCTGGGTGGCGATCTCCAGCTCGTCGGCGCGCATCTGGCCGGCCACCACGTCCGCCGAGTCCATCGCCTCGTCCGAGCCGTTCACTGCCGCCATCTTCAGCACGATGTAGGCCTGCACGTTGCTGGCCGGCACGCCTTCACCCCGGAAGAACATGTTGCCCAGGCGGAATTGCGCCTGGGCGTTGCCTTTCAGCGAGGCCTGCTCGAACCAGTTCAGGGCTTGCTGCAGGTCGCGTGGGGCGCGTTTGCCGTCGTAGTAGAACTCGCCCAGCTCGTACTGTGCGCCCGTGTCGCCGGCCTTGGCGGCCTGCTGGCAGTTGGACAGGGCTTCCTGGAGGTCTTCGGGGCGAGTGTTGAGGTTGCAGCGGCCGGACGCCGGGATCAGCAGCGAGTTGCCGCCGGCTTCGGCCAGCAGGGGAGAAAGGAGCAACAGGCTGCCCAATGTCAGGATGCGGCCGGTGCGGTTCATCAGATCACAGCGCCTCGGAAAGCAGAGCGGGCTCCCGCCCGGTCGGCGAAACGCGCCGACCGTCACATTATGAAATAAGCCGGGTGCTACTTACAAAGTCTTTGCACGCTTTTCCCGCACCCAAGCGGCAAGGCCGGTGGCCTGCACACCCGGGTGTAGGGATGGCGTAACGAATCAGCGCTTTTTCAGCTCGGCGAAGGCGCGTTCTGCGGCGTCCAGGGTGATGGCCAGTTCCTTGTCGCCGTGGGCGATGGAGGTGAAGCCGGCCTCGAAGGCGCTGGGGGCGAGGTAGACGCCGCCGTCCAGCATCAGGTGGAAGAAGCGCTTGAAGCGCTCCACGTCGCTGGCCATCACATCGTCAAAGGTGACGATGTCGTCGGCGCCGCTGAAGTACAGGCCGAACATGCCACCCGCCTGAGTGGTCACGAAGGGAATGCCGGCAGCGTCGGCGCGCTGCTGCAGGCCGTCGAGCATGCGGGTGGTGTAGTCGGTCAGCTCGGCGTGGAAGCCCGGGCGGCTGATCAGCTTCAGGGTGGTCAGGCCGGCGGCCATGGCCAGCGGGTTACCGGACAGGGTGCCGGCCTGGTAGACCGGGCCCAGCGGCGCGATGCAGGACATGATCTCGCGCTTGCCGCCGAAGCAGCCTACCGGCATGCCGCCGCCGACGATCTTGCCGAAGGTGGAGAGGTCCGGGGTGACGCCGTAGTGGGCCTGAGCGCCACCCAGGGCGACGCGGAAGCCGGTCATCACCTCGTCGAAGATCAGCACCACGCCGTGCTGGTCGCACAGGCGACGCAGGCCTTCGAGGAAACCGGGAGCCGGCGGTACGCAGTTCATGTTGCCGGCGACCGGCTCGACGATGATGCAGGCCACGTTCTGGCCGACTTCACCGAGGGTCTTCTCCACCGCGCCGATGTCGTTGAAGGGCAGCGTCAGGGTGTGCTTGGCGAAGTCTGCTGGTACGCCGGCCGAACTGGGCACGCCCTGGGTCAGCAGACCGGAGCCGGCCTTGACCAGCAGGCTGTCGGAGTGACCGTGGTAGCAGCCTTCAAACTTGATGATCGCGTCGCGACCGGTGAAGCCGCGGGCCAGGCGGATGGCGCTCATGGTCGCCTCGGTGCCGGAGCTGACCATGCGCACCATCTCCATGGACGGCACCAAGGCGCAGACCAGGTCGGCCATCTCGGTTTCCATGGCGGTGGGCGCACCGTAGGAGAGGCCGTGCTGCAGTTGGCGGCGCACCGCGTCGAGCACGTCCGGGTGGCCATGGCCGAGGATCATCGGGCCCCAGGAGCCGACGTAGTCCACGTAGCGCTTGTCGTCCTCGTCCGTCACGTAGGCGCCTTCCGCGTGCTTGAAGAACAGCGGCGTGCCGCCAACGCTCCGGAAGGCGCGGACCGGCGAGTTGACTCCGCCGGGGATGTGTTTCTGGGCGTTGGCGAACAGGGTTTCGGAACGGGACATGTCGAACTCTCTATGCAAGCGGTTGAAAGGGCTCAGGCCGGCGTGAACAGCGCACTGAAGGCGCGGGCGCGGCGTTCCACCTCGGCGGGGCCGTCGGCGGCGAACAGGGCGTGGATCACCGCCACCATGCTCGCGCCACGGGCGATCAGCGCGGGTGCGGTGTCCAGGGTCACGCCGCCGATGGCGACGATGGGCTGCTGGAAACGCTGGCGCGCCTCGTCCAGCAGTTCCGCCGTGGCGGCCGGCGCGCCGGGTTTGGTCTGGGAGTTGAAGAAGCGACCGAAGGCCACGTAGCTGGCGCCTTCGGCCAGGGCCGACTCGGCCAGGTCCAGGCGCGCATGGCAGGTGGCACCGATGACCGCGTGACGACCCAGCAGGGCGCGCGCTGCTGCGATGGAGCCATCGGTCTGACCCAGGTGTACGCCCACGCCCAGGCGGGCAGCCAGCTCGGCGTCATCGTTGATCAGCAACTGCGCGCCGTAGCGGGTACACAGCTCACGCAGCGCCTCGGCCTCACGCAGGCGACGGGCCTCGTCGGAGGACTTGTCGCGGTACTGCAGCAAACGGGCGCCGCCCTTCAGGGCCGCTTCCACGTAGGGCAGCAGCCGGCCATCGGCGAGCAGCTGGCTGTCGGTGATGGCGTAGAGGCCGCGCAGCTTCATGAGCAGAAGTCCAGCGGCAGGCGGCGGGGCACGAACTGGCCGTGGCCCGGTTGCTCGGCGTCACGCAGGGTGCGCCAGGTGTAGTCCAGTGCCGAGCGCACCGCACCGGGCAGGGCCTCGCCCAGGGCCAGGCGACCGGCCAGGGTGCTGGCCAGGGTGCAGCCGGAGCCGTGGTAGCTGCCGGGCAGGCGCTGGCAGGTGAAGGTGTGGCGTTCGCCATCTTCGGTGTAGAGGCGGTTGTGGACCTCGGCCTCGTCGCCGTGGCCACCGGTGATCAGCAGGTTGCGGCAGAAGGGCAGCAGCTTCTCGGCGCATTCGTCGGCCGTGCCTTCGGGGAGTTCGGCGAGGATGCGCGCTTCCGGCAGGTTCGGCGTGGCGATGAGCGCCACCGGCAGCAGGCGCTCGCGCATCGCGTAGCCCACTTCGTCCTTGCCCAATTCGCCGCCACCGCCGGCACGCAGCACCGGATCGCAGACCAGCGGTACGCCCGGCAGGCCCTGCATGATTTCCAGCACGGTCTCCACCATCTCCACCGAGCCCAGCATGCCCAGCTTCACGGCAGAGACCGGCAGATCGGCGATCACCGCACGGGCCTGGGCCAGCACCCATTCGCGGTCGAGCACGCGGAAGTCGGAAACGTTGACGGTGTCCTGAACGGTCAGGGCGGTCACGGCGGGAGCCGCGTGGCAGCCTTGGGCGATCAGGGCTTCAATGTCCGCCTGCAGACCGGCGCCGCCACTGGGGTCGTGGCCGGAAAGACAGAGGACGATAGGGCGAGAGGGGGTCGTTTTCATGGTGCGCGAGCTTACCACCTTTCCGCCGCCGGGTCGGCCCGCCGGACAGGGGCCCCGCCATCCGTCGAAAAGCGCTGAAAGGTCCGTTTGGGTGTGCCCGTAATGCCCATTCCAGAGCGGTTGAAGGGGATGGCAGAGTGCCTCCTATGGCGCCCCGATGCTGTGCTAGAGTGTGCGCATTCGAACAACCAGGCCCTGCGTGACGCTTCGGCTCCGGGAAGGAAAGGGACTTCCCGAGGCGTGCGACGGCCTTTGCGGGGCTTCATGCGTCACGTTCTCCTTTTCCTGTCCCTGTTCCTCTCCACCGCCGTGTTCGCAGTGGAGTTCGACGAGCACACCCGCCAACTGCCCCTCGGGTTGCACATGGACGTCTTCGAAGACGTCCGCGGCGATGCCACACTCGCCGACATCACCTCCCCCGCGCTGGATCGCAGCTTCCGCCGCAGCGACAAGCCCGTGCTCAATGCCGGCTATTCGCGCTCGGTGTTCTGGATCAGGCTCGACCTCAGCTATCGCCCGCGTGATCTCGGTGGCCAGCAGCCCTGGCTGCTGGAGCTGGCCTACCCGCCGCTGGACCACATCGAGCTCTACCTGCCCGACAGCGAAGGCGGCTACCGGCTCGCCCAGCGCACCGGCGACGGGTTGCCGTTCGCCAGCCGCGAGATCAAGCAGAACAACTACCTGTTCAACCTCAACCTGCAGCCCAACCAGCCTCAACGGCTTTATCTGCGGGTGAACAGCCAGGGCTCGATCCAGGTCCCGCTTACCCTCTGGTCGCCCCAGGCCTACATGGAAGAGCAGCCCGGGCGCATCTACGTGCTCGGCATCATCTACGGCGTGCTGCTGGTGATGCTCATCTACAACCTCTTCATCTACCTCAGCGTTCGCGACACCAGCTACCTCTACTACATCCTCTATATCGCCTCGTTCGGCCTCTACCAGATCTCCGTCAACGGCGCCGGCATCCAGTACTTCTGGCCCAACAGCCCCTGGTGGGCCAACGCCTCCACCCCGTTCCTGATCGGCTCCGCCGGGCTGTTCGGCTGCCAGTTCGCCCGCAGCTTCCTGCACACCGCCGACCACAGCCCCTGGATCGACCGCAGCCTGCTGGTGCTGATGGCCATCGGCGTGCTCGCCATGCTCCTGTCCCTGGTCGCCAGCTACGGCATCGCCCTGCGCCTGGCCACCACCCTGGCGCTGGTCTTCACCGTGGTCATCTTTGCCGCCGGCATCCTCGCCTGGCTGCGCGGCATGCGTGTGGCGCGCTATTTCATATTCGCCTGGAGCGCCTTCCTCGCCGGTGGGGTGATCAACACCCTCATGGTGCTCGGCTACCTGCCCAACCTCTTCATCACCATGTACGCCAGCCAGATCGGCTCCGCGCTGGAGGTGAGCCTGCTGTCCCTTGCCCTGGCCGACCGCATCAACGCCATGAAGGAAGAGCGCACCCGCATTCTCCAGGAGTCCGGGCGCAAGCTGGAGACGCTGAACCGCGAACTGGCCGAGAGCAATCGCCTCAAGGACGAGTTCCTCGCCACCGTCACCCACGAGCTGCGTACCCCCATGAACGGCGTGATCGGCTCCCTCGAACTGATGCAGACCCTCCCGCTCGACGTCGAGCTGGAGCAGTACCAGAAGACCGCCGCCAGCTCCGCCAAGGACATGATGCGGCTGGTCAACGACATCCTCGCCATGACCGAGCTGCAGGCCGGCAAGCTCTACCCCCGTCGCGAGACCTTCAGCCTGCGCGGCCTGTTCGACAGCCTGCGCGCCCAGTACGCCCCGCGCGCCGAAGAGAAGGGCCTGACCTTCGCCCTGGAGCTGGACGAAAGCCTGCCCGACACCCTCGAAGGCGATGCCGGCAAGCTTGGGCAGATCCTCGGCCACCTGCTGGACAACGCCGTCAAGTTCACCGCCCGGGGTGGCGTCATGCTGCGGGTCACCGGCCAAGGCCAGGAGCCCGGCGGCGTTCTGCGCCTGATGGTTGCGGTGGAAGACACCGGCATCGGCTTCTCCACCCCGCCCGATGGCAGCCTCTACAGCGGTTTCCGCCAGCTTGACGGCTCCATGACCCGTGCCTACGGCGGCCTTGGCATCGGCCTGGCCCTGGCGCGGCAACTGGTCGAGCTGCTCGGCGGTCAGCTCACCCACCGCTCCGAACCCGGCCAGGGCAGTTGCTTCCAACTGGCCCTCACCCTGACTCGCCCCGCCCAGCGCGAGGCGGCCCCGATACGCCGCGCCGTCGCCCAGGCCCAGCGCCGCCCCGAGCAATGCACCGTGCTGGTGGTGGAGGACAACACCATCAACCAACTGGTGACCCGCGGCATGTTACTCAAGCTCGGCTACCGCGTGCGTACCGCCGACAACGGCGCCGAAGCCCTCGAACTGCTGCGCCGCGAGCGCATCGACGGCGTTCTGCTCGACTGCCAGATGCCGGTCATGGACGGCTTCGCCACCTGCCGCGCCCTGCGCAGCCTGCCCGAATGCGCCGAACTGCCGGTGCTCGCCGTCACCGCCCACAGCCACAGCGGCGACCGCGAACGCTGCCTGGCGGCGGGCATGAGCGACTACCTCGCCAAGCCGGTGAAGTTCGAAGAGCTGCGCACCCTGCTGCACGACTGGGTGCTTTGCCGCGCCGGCGAACATCCCGCCTGATCGGTCACCCACCGGCCGGAATGCCGCCTTCATCGTCGGGTTCCCCGCTTTCATCCAAAGTCTGAATCCTGATTCACTCACTGCCAGTGAATCAGGATTCAGACCATGTCCTACCGCGTCACCGCCCAACGAATCGACCGCGACCAGGCCCTGCGCCAACGCATCCTCGACTGCGCCCTGGCGCGGGTTGCCGAAGGCGGCTTCGCCGTTCTCACCATGCAGGCCCTGGCCGATGACGTCGGCATCGCCACCGGCAGCCTCTACCGCCACTTCCGCAACAAGGGCGAGCTGGCTGCCGAAGTCTTCGCCCGCGCCAGCCAGGTTGAGGTGGACGTGCTCAGCGAGCACCTGCGCGGCCCCGGCAGTGCCACCGAGCGCCTTGCCAGCGGCCTGCAACGCTTCGCCGAACGCGCCTGGCACAGCCGCCAACTGGCCTTCGCCCTGATCGCCGAACCGGTGGAGCCGGAAGTGGACGAACAGCGCCTGCGCTTCCGCGAGGCCTATGCCGAGCGTTTTATCGAACTGCTCGAATCCGGCATCGCCAGCGGCGAATTCCAGGTCGAAGCCCCCGCCCTGGTCGCCGCCTGCCTGGTGGGCGCCATCTCCGAATCCCTGGTCGGACCGCTCTCGCCAGCCGCCCGTGCCGCCCGTGATGCCGACCAGTCGCGCAGCGAACTCGAAGCGGTCTGCCGGCACCTCGTCATCTTCTGCCTGCGTGCCGTTGGTGCGCACCCGCCTGCTTAGCAGGCCGTTGAACAACGTTAACGAGGCAGGCGATGCAAGGCGAAAACGGCCGAAAAAGCGGAGTTTACGTGCTGTAAATGAGCATTTTGATCGGACTCGCGCACGAGGGCGTTTTCAACGCCGCAGCGGCAACGCAGTTAGTTTTTCAACAGCTTGCTAGGAGGATTCCATGAGCCAGTCCCAATACGCCGAAACCCACGACGTGTTCAACCAGGTGCCCACCCTCGACGGCGCCAACCTCTACCGCCTCGACCTGCCCCTGCAGGAATGGACCCGCCGCTACGGCGCCGGCTGGGCCGAATCACGCCTCGACGTCTATGGTGCCCTTGCCGGCGGCCCGCTGATGCAGGCGGGCTTTCTCGCCAACGAACACAAGCCGGTGTTCAAGAGCCATGACCGCTACGGCCATCGCGTCGACCTGGTGGAGTTCCACCCGGCCTACCACGAACTGATGCGCACCGCCGTCGAACACGGCCTCACCTCGCTGCCCTGGCAGGACCCGCGCACCGGCGCCCATGTCGCCCGCGCCGGCCTCACCTACCTGCACAGCCAGGCCGAGGCCGCCAGTGGCTGCCCGCTGACCATGACCTTCGCCGCCGTGCCCGCCATCCGCCTGCAGCCCAACCTCGCCGAGCGCTGGCTGCCGAAAATCCTCGCCACCGAATACGACCCACGCAACGTACCCATGGAGCAGAAGCCCGGCGTCACCATCGGCATGGCCATGACCGAGAAGCAGGGCGGCACCGACGTCCGCGCCAACACCACCCGCGCCCACCCCATCGGCCTCGGCGGCCCGGGGGAGGCCTACGAACTGGTGGGCCACAAGTGGTTCTGTTCCGCGCCCATGTGCGACGCCTTCCTCACCCTCGCCTACACCGACAAGGGCCTGTCCTGCTTCCTCCTGCCGCGCCACCGCCCGGACGGCAGCCGCAACGCCTTCTACGTCCAGCGCCTGAAGAACAAGCTGGGCAACTGGGCCAACGCCTCCAGTGAAGTGGAATACCGCGGCGCCCTGGCCTGGATGGTCGGCGAGGAAGGGCGCGGCGTGCCCACCATCATCGAAATGGTCGCCATGACCCGCTTCGACTGCATGGTCGGCTCCAGCTCCCTCATGCGTCAGGCGCTCACCCAGGCCGCCCACCACTGCGCCCACCGCAAGGTCGGCGGCAAGGTCCTGGCCGACCAGCCGCTGATGCAGAACGTCCTCGCCGACCTCGCCCTGGAGAGCGAAGCCGCCCTGGCCCTCAGCCTGCGCATGGGCCGCGCCCTCGACAACCTGCACGACGAGCAGGAAGACCGCTTCGCCCGCCTGGTCACCGCCGTCGGCAAGTACTGGATCTGCAAGCGCGCCCCCGAGATGGTCTACGAGGCCAGCGAATGCATGGGCGGCGCCGGCTACGTCGAAGAGACCATCCTCCCGCGCCTATACCGCGAAGCCCCGGTCAACTCCATCTGGGAAGGCTCCGGCAACGTCCAGTGCCTGGACGTCCTCCGCGCCCTGTCCAAGGAGCCCGGCGTGCTCGATGCCCTGTTCAGCGAACTGGGCGACGGCCACGGCGACGCCCGCCTCGCCGCACAGATCAACAACCTCAAGGCCGCCTTCCACGACACCGCCGACATCCAGTACCGCGCCCGCCAGCTCACCGAAGACGTCGCCGTCGCCCTCCAGGCCAAGCTCCTGCTGGAGGCCGGCAACGCCACCGTCTCCGACGCCTTCATCGCCAGCCGCCTCGGCGGCAGCGGCCGGGTCTACGGCACCCTCCCGCGCGGCATCGACGTCGAAGCCCTGGTCGCCCGCAGCACCCCGCACCTGGCCTGACGCCACCCTGGCAACAAGGGAAAACAGCCGGTAGATTTTCCGCTGCCGGCTTTTCCCTCTGGGATCAGCGGGTTACGGGAAGTGTGTTCCCCACGGGGGTGGGGATGAACCGCACTTCGCTGCCTTGAACTACAGCGCGCAGCGGTGTTCCCCACGGGTGTGGGGATGAACCCACCCCAAACCGGAATGGCCAGGCCCCACTGCGGGGCCTGCGTAGGATGGGGTGAGCTCGGCGAACCCCATCACCCAGCCGCGCCCCGGCCCTAGGCCGCCCGCTCCGCCAGCCGGCGCTGGCCGGTCAGCGCCGTGACCACGAACAGCGCCGCTGCCAGGCTCAGCGCCAGGGGCAGACCGTGGGGGCCGGTGCCCATCAACGCGCCGCTCAGCAGCGGCCCCACCAGGCTGCCGATGCCCCACAACATGCCCACGCAGGCGTTGGCCGTGACCAGGTCCTGCCCGCTGAAGCGCTCGCCGATGCGCACCAGCGCCAGGGTGTAGACGCCCCCCGCCACCGCCCCCAGCAACACCAGCACCGGCCACAGCAGCGTGGGCCGGGTGATCAGCCAGGGCAGCGCCATGCCGATGCCCAGCGCCGCCACCCCGCAGACCAGGTGCAGGCGGCCGCGCTCGGTGCGGTCCGACAGCCAGCCCAGCGGCACCTGGCAAACCATGTCGCCGGCCAGGATCACCGTCACCATCAGCGCCGCGATGCCCACCGCATAGCCATGGGCACTGGCGTAGACCGGGAACAGCGACAGCACCACCGCATCGAAGAAGGCGAAGAACAGCACCCCCGTACACAGCGCCGGGGCCACCCGCAGGAAGCCCGCCAGGGAGAAGGTGCGCACCTCATCCTCGGCGGCCTGGCCCCAGCCGCCCGGCAGCCCCCAGGCCACCGCCGCCAGGGCCAGCAGGTTGGCCAGCACCACCAGCGCCACCAGCCAGGGGCTCTGCGCCCCGAGCAGGCCGATCAGCGCCGGCCCGCCCAACTGGCAGCCGGTGAAGCAGGCGGCATAGAAGGCCACCACCTGGCCCCGCCTGGCCTCGTCGCACAGCACGTTGACCCAGGATTCCCCGAGGATCACCACCACCCCCATCGCCACCCCCAGCAGCAGCCGCGCCGCCACCAGCAGGGGCGTGGAGGTCGGCAGCTCCAGCGCCGCCACCGCCAGGGCGCAGAGCACGAAGCAGCCGAGGTACAGCCCACGCCCCGACAGGCGCCGGCACAGCGGCGCCACCAGAAACGCGGCCAGGATCATCCCCGCCGCCGGCATCGCACTCAGTACCCCGATCTCCAGGCTCGACGCACCGGCCTCCATCAGCCGCAGCGACACCAGGGGCAGCGTCGCCCCCATGCTCAGCCCGACTACCGACACGGCGAAGATCAGCACCAGCAGCAACACACGATGGTTCATTTCGACTCCCGCCCGCAGGTAACCGGCCCGGGCCTGGCCATGGATCAACGACAGAACGACACGCGCACGGACGCATGCCGGGAATGAGCGAAGGGAGCGACGCGCGACAGCGCAGGGCTCAGGCGGGGAGGGCGGGAGGCGAGAAGGTGAAGGCGAACAGCACGCTGCGGCGACGCTTCAGCAGGGCATCACGCGGCCAGGCATTGGCCGCCAGCGCCGGATCGGGCTGGGCAACAAGGGCCGGGTGCAGGGGCGTGAACATCGCAGCGGTCTTCGGTGGATAACGCGGGGCGCGCAGTCTATGCGGGGGCGGGAAAAGGGTCAATCGAGCGGCCTGTACGGCGAATTTCCCTACCGTAGGGAACATCCCCAGCTCTACCGCCGCTGCCAGATCTTCCGGCCGCCCTGGTCTTCGGTCACCAGGTAGGGGGCGCTGAAGCGGTAGCGGGTGGCGGGCTGGTAGTCGGTGCCGCCGTCGGGGCGGACGAGGAGGATGCCGTCGGTGGTCTGCCATTGGCCGGCGTACTGGAGGGTGCCGTCGCTGTCGTAGCTCCAGTCGGAGCCGCCGCCGACGGAGCGGCTCCATTGCTCGACGCGGCCGTCGGGGGCGAGGTGCAGGGTGAGCACCGTGTTGAAGGAGGCGAAGCTGGCGCCACCGCTGTTGATGATGTCTTCGTGGACCCAGGTGCCGACCAGCGCCGGGTCCAGGGTGCCGGCGCCGGTGCGGGTGGCGCCTGTGGCGTGTGAGGGGCTGCGCTGGAACAGCGCCTGGCGCTCCAGCACCTGGCCGCTGACGGGGTCACGGGCGGCGAGACGGGCGTTGAGCTGGTCGTTGCCGTAGGTGGCGGCGAGGGTGGCGATCACCTGGTTGGTTTGCGGCAGGACGATCTCGGCGTTGAGTACCTGGCCGTCGTACTGGCCGCGCAGGTCCAGTTGCAGGGTGCCGTTCTCGGAATAGCGGCCGGTGACGACCTGGCCCTGCTGCTGCAGGTCGAGCACCGTGTTGGCGCCCGCCAGGTCGGCCTGGAAGCGGCCATCCAGCTCGCCGGCGAACAGTGGGGTGCTGGTGGCAACGGCGAACAGCAGGCTGGTCAGGCGGTGCATGGCGGCGGGCCTCGCGGGGGCGGTCGGGCAAGCATAGACGCAGCGGCACGCGCTGCTCGGCTTGGCCGCCGAAGGGTGATGGGCGCAAGATAGCCCCCTGTACGCCCAGACAGGATGCACCTCGTGACCCCGGATTCCGTCGAGTTTCTCGTTGTCCACACCGCCGAAGAGGCGGTCGACCGCCTGACCGCCCTGCATCAGCGGGCCACCACGGCCCTCAGCCAGGCCCTCAAGCTCTTTCTCAAGTCCCGCACCGAGCCGAGCGCCGAGCAGCGCGCGCTGTTCCGCTACCCGGAGCTGCGGGTCACCTACCGTTGCCAGGGCGAGGTGCCGTCCACGGTGCGCGCCTACGCGAAGATCCAGGTGCCGGGCACCTACAGCGTCACCGTCACCCACCCCGATGCCTTCCGCAAATACCTGCTGGAGCAACTGCGCCCGCTGATGAGCGACTTCACCGTGCAGGTGGAGGTGGGCATGAGCCAGCGGAACATCCCCTATCCCTACGTGGTGGAGAGCGGCGATGAGCTGGCCGGCACCGATGTGACCGCTGCAGCGCTGGCGCGGGTGTTCCCCAGCACGGACCTGTCCGCCGCCACCGATGGCGTGGCCGACGGGCTGTACGACTGGGAGAGCGCCGAGGAGCTGCCCCTGGCGCTGTTCGATGCGGCGCGGGTGGACTTCTCCCTGCGCCGGCTGGTGCATTACACCGGCAGCGACTGGCGCCATGTGCAGCCGTGGATTCTGCTGACCAACTACCACCGTTACGTCGACCAGTTCATCCAGCACGGGGTGACCCTGCTGCGCGAGGACCCGCGCTTCGTGAGCATGGTGCTGCCCGGCAACGTGCGGGTGGACCGGGACATGGACGAGGCGACGGTGCAGGCGATGATCGACGGCGTGGTGTGGCACCGCTACCAGATGCCGGCCTACCACCTGATCGCCAACGACGGCCACGGGGTGACGCTGGTGAACATCGGCGTCGGTCCGTCCAACGCGAAGAACATCACCGACCACCTGGCGGTGCTGCGCCCGCACTGCTGGCTGATGATCGGACACTGCGGCGGGCTGCGGCAGTCGCAGACCATCGGCGACTACGTGCTGGCCCACGCCTACATGCGCCGCGACGGCATCCTCGACCGGGTGCTGCCGCCGCACATCCCGCTGCCGGCCCTGGCCGAGGTGCAGCAGGCCCTGCAGGACGCGGCGGCGCTGGTCACCGGCGAGCGCGGCGAGGACCTCAAGCGGCGCCTGCGCACCGGTACGGTGCTGACCTACGACGACCGCAACTGGGAGCTGCGCTGGGCCCAGGAGCGCCCGCTGATCAACCTCTCGCGGGCAGTGGCGGTGGACATGGAGAGCGGCACCATCGCTGCCCAGGGCTATCGCCTGCGGGTGCCCTACGGGACGCTGCTGTGCGTCTCCGACAAGCCGCTGCACAGCGAGATCAAGCTGCCCGGCTCGGCGAGCGCCTTCTACCAGCGTGCGGTCAGCCAGCACCTGCGCATCGGCATCGCCGCGCTGGACCTGCTGCGCAACCAGCTCACTTCGCTGCACTCGCGCAAGCTGCGCAGCTTCGATGAGCCGCCGTTCCGCTGAGCCGCTCCTGATGACACAGGGCCGCATGATGCGGCCCTTTTTCTGTCCGTACTGAAAAGTCGGACGACCTTCAGTGAACGGCTCGCCAGTCGCGTGCTCGGGTTTCGATTTAAGCTGCGGCCCCCCCAAGGACGAACGAGGTGACACCGATGGAACAGGCCCAACACTTACTTGCAGCATTCTGGGAGCCCTTCAGTTTTCTCAGCCTGTTTGCCTGGATCAGCGGTGCGCTGCTGCTGGGTACGGTCGCCGGCCTGGTGCTGGCGATCCTGCTGCAGCGTGGTGGTTGGCTGGCCCGTAGCAAGCGCTGGCACCACTGGACGCTCAAGTTGTACTTCCTGCTGCTGCCGCTGGCCGGGGGCATGCTGGGGTTCCAGGGCGGGCTGCTGTACAGCGGCCAGCAGCAGATCAACCGGCACCTGGACAGTTACACGCCGGCAGTGCAGCGACTGGCCGATGACACCTGGCAGGACTTCCAGGCCTATGTGGCAGCCCAGGACGAGCGCCAGCTCCAGGCTCTGCGCGGTTCCAGCGTGCAAGCGGCGCTCAATCAACTGGCGCTGGAGTACCTGCGCGGCGAGCAGCAGGAGGAGGCCGATGCCCGGGCCGAGGCGTCGCTGGCCGAGCGCCTGGCCCTGGACCTGCTCGATCGCCTGCGGGCGAGCCTGATCGGCAAGGCCGTGGGCCAGATGGCGGTGAGCGAGGCGGCAAACTACAGCGGGCTCAATAAACAGGTGCTGGCCGGGGTGCTCGATGCGCGTGTGGAGCAACTGTTTCAGGCCGATTTCCTGCTGGACCTGCTGAAGCGCCAGGTCGGCCATGTGTTCAAACCGTTCTACATCGCGCTGCTGCTGCAGCTCGGCCTGCTCCTGGCCTTCATCGCAGGGGAGTGGGCGGTTTCACGCTGGCTCCGCCAGATTCCCTCCGCTGCCCAGGTGCAGCCGGCTGCCCTGGCCTGAGGCTGGGTGGGCTTCAAGCAAACGGGCCGCGTGATGCGGCCCGTTTCGTTGGGGGATGGCTTAGCTGCCGCTGGCCTGGGCGAGGCCGGTTGCGGTATCGCGGTCCAGCGCTGGCACCTGCCACTGGTAGCCGGGGCTGGGGACGCGGAAGCGATCCGGGTCCACTTGCCAGTATTCGAGGGCCTTGGCCAGCTCGCGGGGCGGGTCGAACTGCCCTTCGTCGGTGAGCTGGAAGGTGCCGAAGTGGATGGCCAGGCTGTGCTGGGAGTCCAGTTGCTTGTGGGCCTGCACGGCGTCGTCCGGGTTCATGTGGTTGTCGCGCATGAACCAGCGCGGGGCGTAGGCGCCGATGGGCAGGGCGGCGAAGCGCAGCGGCCCGAAGCGCTGGTGGATGAGGCGGAATTCCGGCCCCAGCCCGGTGTCGCCAGGGAACAGCAGTGGCCCGTCCGGGGACTCCAGCACGAAGCCCAGCCACAGGGTGCGGTTGGTGTCGCTGCGGGTGCGCGCCGACCAGTGCTGCACTGGCACGCCGTTGAGGGTCAGCCCGTCGCCCAGGGGCAGGGCCTGCCACCAATCGATCTCGTCGACGCGGGCGAAGCCGGTCTCGCGGATCAGCGGGCCGTTGCCCAGGCCGGTGACCACGCGGGCCAGGGGGAAGCGCTCGGCGAGGCTGCGCAGGGTGTCCAGGTCGAGGTGGTCGTAGTGGTTGTGGCTGACCAGGATCAGGTCGATGGGTGGCAACTGGTCCATGGTCAGGCCGGCGGCCTGGTGCCGGCGCGGGCCGATGAAGCTGAACGGGCTGACCCGTTCGGACCACACCGGGTCGGTGAGGATGTTCAACCCGCGATGCTGGATCAGCAGCGTGGCGTGGTTGATGTAGGTGACGCGCAGCTCGTCGCCCTCTACGCGGGCGGGCACTTCGGGGGTGAAGGCCGGGGTTGGCTGCTCGACCCAGTCGGGGCTCTTCTCGCGGTTGAGCTGCCAGCGCATGAAGGACCAGAAGTCCTTGTGCGGCTTGGGTTCGATGTTCTGGAAACGCTGGCCGTCGAAATGATCGCTGACGGGGCCCTGGTAGGGCGTGCCGGCACAGCCGGCGAGGGTCATGAGGCTGATCAGCCAGGTGGGGCGCAACGCGCGGGGCATGGTGTCCTTACTCTTGCGGCGGGGAGGGGCACAACCTAGCATGCGCCTCCGCTCCCCTGTCCATTTCCGCTGGTAACCAGGCATGTCGCGCCCGCCCCGTCCTTCCCGCTCTGCTTCCCGTCGCCCTCAGGCCGCTCCGCGCCGGGTGGCCAAGGCGCCGCCGGTGGAGCCGCGCCTGGTGCTGCTGAACAAGCCGTTCGACGTGCTCACCCAGTTCAGCGACGACCAGGGCCGGGCGACCCTGAAGGACTTCATCGACCAGCCCGGCATCTACCCCGCCGGGCGCCTGGACCGTGACAGCGAGGGGCTGCTGTTGCTGACCAATGACGGCCGCCTGCAGGCGCGCATCGCCGACCCCAAGCACAAGCTGGCCAAGACCTACTGGGTGCAGGTGGAGGGCACGCCCGACGCGGCGCAGTTGGAGCGCCTGCGCAACGGGGTGGAGCTGAACGATGGGCCGACGCTGCCGGCCGAGGCCCGGCTGATCGAGGAGCCGGCGCTGTGGCCGCGCAACCCGCCGGTGCGCTTTCGCAAGAGCGTGCCGACGGCCTGGCTGGAGCTGGTGATCCGTGAGGGGCGTAACCGCCAGGTGCGGCGGATGACGGCGGCGGTGGGCTTGCCGACCCTGCGTCTGGTGCGGGTTCGCATCGGCCTCTTCGGCCTCGATGGCCTGGAGCCGGGGCAATGGCGCGAGGTGCCGGCGCGGCTGGACTGACACCCGCCGCAGCGCGGCGGGCCGTCGGTGGATCAGTAGTGGGACTTGATGACGTTGATGCCCTTGGTGAGCACTTCGCGCCAGGCGGCGCGCACGCCGTCATCGGCCTGCTTGTCATGCTCGCTGATGGTGCTCAGCAGGGCGTCGACCCAGAGGTCGTAGTACTCGGGGCGGATGTCGAAGCCTTCCCGGGAGTGGCTGGCGCCCAGGGCGCGCAGCTTGGTGTCCGGCATGCCACGGGCATACATCACCAGGTTGAGGATGCCGTGGCGCAGCAGGTGCTTCTGCGCGGCCATGTCGGTGTTGGCGAACTTCGCGCGGATCATCGGTGAGCTGGCGAGGAACAGTTTGTAGAACGTGTCGAAAAAACCGGAACTGGCACAGCAGCGTCCATAGCTCTGCATGACGCGATCGGTGGCGTTCATGTGTTCTCCTGGGCAACGGTGAACGAAACCGCCCGAGCCCCCGCCATCAGGCGGTCCGGACGGATCGGGTGAGGTTGGCTACACGCCTTCGAGGCCGCCGATCACCAGCGACTTGATCACGAAGCCCAGCACGCCGAGGCCGAGGGCGAGGAACAGGATGAAGGTGCCGAACCGTCCGGCCTTGGACTTCTTGGCCAGGTCCCAGACGATGAACGCCATGAACAGCACCAGGCCGGCGATCATCGCCGTCATCATCCATTCTTCGAATTTTTCGGGGCTCATTGGTCAACCTCGTACAGCGAAACGATTCAGACCCGGCCGCGAGCGACCAGGCTTGGATGCCGTGGAGGGCGAGGGATGCGGTTAGTCGTTATACGAGCCGGCAGGCTCTTATGGGCGAAACCACGCGGGGCACAGCAAAGGCGGGGCGCATTATACGCGATGCCCGCCGTTGCGCGCTGCCACTCATTGGTTCAATTGCGCAGATGTTCCAGGGGCAGCTCGGTGCTGCTCAGCACCTGGTTGAGTACGAAGCTGGAGCGCACGCTGGTGACGCCTTCGATGCGGGTGAGCTGGCCCAGCAGGAACTGCTGGTAGTGGTCCATGTCCGGTACCACCACCTTGAGCTGATAGTCCGCCTCCATGCCGGTGACCAGGCAGCATTCCAGCACCTCGGGGCATTGGCGGATCACCGACTGGAAGTGCTCGAAGCGTTCCGGGGTGTGGCGGTCCATGCCGATCAGCACGTAGGCGGTCAGGCTGAGGCCCAGCTTCTTGCGGTCCAGCAGGGCGACCTGGCGGATGATGTAGCCGTCGTCCTCCAACTGCTTCACCCGGCGCGAGCAGGGTGAGGGTGACAGGCCGATGCGCTCGGCCAGCTCCTGGTTGGAGATGCGGGCGTCGCGCTGCAATTCGGCGAGGATCTTCAGGTCGTAGCGATCGAGTTTTTCCATTTCTGGCGCCTTTTTATTTTTAGTTGCTGATTATCTGATGATTTTAGTGAATCGTTGCGCAAATGATAGTTCAGTCAGCAATCTTCGCAATCCTCTGTCGCGCTGCCCGACGTAAGATTCTTTCCAGTTTCACGGCCCGGACTCATGTCCAACCGACCCGCCCAATCAGGTGCGTCGGCGCCGCCGAATCCACCGGTTCGAGCAGGCCCCCGGGTCCGCACTGCCCAACCAGGCAGGCGACGAAAGCAGCGACACAATCGCCAGCACAGGACGAATTACCCCGCGAGGAGGCCCATGGAACGGGCCTCCTTTTTTTATGCCTGCAGTTTGGGGAGCGCGGAGAGGGGCCGCCGGCGCAGCGAAGCCGCCTAGTTGCCCTTGACCACCTCGATGGGGTCGGCGTGGACCAGCACATCGGCGCGGGGGTAGGTCTGGCGGATGGCCTCCTCCACCTGTACGCACAGCGCGTGGGCTTCGGACAGCGGCATCTCGCCGGGCAGCTCCAGGTGCAACTGCACGTACCAGTAGTGGCCGGAGACGCGGGTGCGCAGGTCATGGGCGCCAAGCACGCCGGGCACTCCACAGGCCAGTTGGTGCATGTGTTCGCCCACCTTGGGGTCGATCTCCTGGTCCATCAGCACGCCGATGGATTCGCGGGCGATGCCGATGGCGCTCCACAGGATGTAGGCGGCGATGCCCAGACCGAACAGCCCGTCCACCTGGTCCCAGCCCAGGCTGTTGAGGACCAGGGCCAGCAGGATGCTGCTGTTGAGCAGCAGGTCCGAGCGGTAGTGCAGGGAGTCGGCGCGCACCGCCGTGGAGTGGGTGATGCGGATGACGCGCCGCTGGAAGGCCAGCAGGGCCATGGTCAGCACCAGCGACAGCAGCATCACCGCAATCCCCAGCGCCTGGGCACCGAGGGGTTGCGGGTCGCGGATCTGCTCCACCGCCTGCAGGCCCACCAGTACGGCGCTGGCGGCGATGAACAGCGCCTGGGCCAGGCCCGCCAGGGATTCCGCCTTGCCGTGGCCGAAACGGTGGTCGTCGTCCGCCGGCTTCAGGGCGAAGCGCACTGCCAGCAGGTTGAGGAGCGAGGCAGCGCTGTCCAGCAGCGAGTCGGTCAGGCCGGCCAGCAGGCTGACCGAGCCGCTCAGCCACCAGGCCACGGCCTTGGCCAACACCAGGGTGAGGGCGACCGAGAGCGAGGCAGCGGTGACCTGGCGCAGCAGGCGGGCGTGGTGTTCCAGCGCGGTCATGGCTGCTTCGGCGCGTAGTAGAGAAGGTCCAGGACCGGGGTTTCCAGGCCGAGGGCGCTCATGGCTGCGGTGACCTGGCCGCGGTGGTGGGTCCCGTGGTTGACCAGGTGGGAGAGGATCTCGGTGTGGCTGCGCTGGAAGCGGTCGCCAGCCATGTTGCGGTACTCCAGGGGCGCCAGCAGGGCCTCGTCGTCCTGCCCGGCCAGCCAGGCGCGCCACAGGCCCACGCCTTCGGCCAGCACGGCGGCCAGTCCGGCGCGGTCGGGCGCGGCCTCGGCATCCAGGCGCTCGAATGGGCGTGGCAGGTGCAGCACCCGGGCGAACCAGATGCGGTCGGCCACGGCGATGTGGTTCAGGGTGGTGTGGATGGAGCCGAAGAACAGCCCGCAATCCGCGCGATAGCGCGCCTCGTCGAGACCCTCCAGGCTCGCCAGCAGGCGCCGGTTGGCCCACCCGTGGTAGGCCAGGAGCCGGTCGTGGTGGCTGGCGAGGGCACGCATGTCAGGCGGCCGGGGCCAGGCCATAGGCAGCCAGTTGTTCCAGGCTGCCGGTGTGGCGGATCAGGCGCGGGTCGTCCAGCGGCAGGCTGCGGCCGGTGTCCTGCTCGATGATCGCCTTCAGACGGGCGTTATCGATCTGGCCGTCGCTGCCGATGGCTTCGCGCAGACGCTCGGGGGCAACGTGGGCGGTCTCGTTGCCCGGCAGGTAGATGGCGCCGGTGGCGAAGTCCACGCCGAAGGCGATCAGGCCGGGGATCACGTAGAACAGCACACCGATGGCGTTCAGCGCGGCCACCACCGGGTCGATCTTGCCTTCGATCTGGCCACGGCGATCCGGGAAGAACAGCGTGCCGCAGGCGGTCAACTGGGTCAGCAGCGCGGCGGCGACGGCGCCGCCGATCAGGCGGGATTTCAGGCGCATAAACGGCTCCATTGAGAAAAATGGCGTCACTATACCAAGGCGTTCGGGGCAAAACCCCGAAGCACACCTGAGACCACACGAAAGGGCTGGCGGTTCGCCCCTGGGGCGCCGCTGAAAACGCAGGCGATGACAGCGCAGATAGTTTTTGGCGGTGCCCTATAATCGCCGCCCTGCGTTGGAGCCACCCATGAAATCACTCCCCATCGATGCCGTACTGCCCGCCCTGCGCGAGGCACTGGCCGGTCGCCATGAGGCGGTGCTCGAAGCCCCGCCCGGCGCGGGCAAGACCACCCGCGTCCCCCTTGCCCTGCTGGACGAGCCCTGGCTCGCCGGGCAGACCATCCTCATGCTGGAGCCGCGCCGGCTGGCCGCCCGCGCCGCTGCCGAGCGTCTGGCCGCCGAGCTGGGCGAGGGCGTTGGCGAGCGGGTGGGCTACCGCATCCGCCTGGAGTCGAAGGTCGGCCCGCGCACCCGCATCGAGGTGGTGACCGAAGGCATCCTCGCCCGGCGCCTGCAGGACGACCCGGCGCTGGAGGGCGTCGGCCTGGTGATCTTCGACGAATTCCACGAGCGCAGCCTGGATGCCGATCTGGCCCTGGCGCTGACCCTCAACGGCCGCGCGCTGCTGCGCGATGAGCCGCTGAAAGTGCTGCTGATGTCCGCCACCCTGGAGGGCGAGCGCCTGTCGCGGCTGCTCGACGACGCCCCGGTGGTGCGCAGCGAAGGCCGCATGCACCCGGTGGAGGTGCGCTGGGGGCGCGCCAGCCAGCCGGGCGAGCATCTGGAGCCCCGGGTGGTGCAGACCGTGTTGCAGGCCCTGGCCGACGAGCCCGGCAGTCTGCTGGTGTTCCTCCCCGGGCAGAGCGAGATCCGCCGGGTGGCCGAGCAGCTCGGCGAGGCCCTGGCCGGGCGTGACGACATCCGCCTCTGCCCGCTGCACGGCGAGCTGGACCTGGCCGCCCAGCGCGCCGCCATCGAGCCGGCGCCGGCCGGCACGCGCAAGGTGGTGCTGGCCACCAACATCGCCGAGACCAGCCTGACCATCGACGGCGTGCGCGTGGTGGTGGACGCCGGCCTGGAACGGGTGCCGCGCTTTGACCCGTCCAGCGGCATGACCCGCCTCGACACCCAGCGCATCGCCCGCGCCTCTGCCATTCAGCGTGCCGGTCGTGCCGGCCGCCTGGAGCCTGGCGTGTGCTACCGGCTGTGGTCGGAGACCCAGCACGATCAACTGCCGGCCTATGGCACGGCGGAAATCCTCCAGGCCGACCTCACCGGCCTGGCCCTGCAACTGGCGCGCTGGGGCGTGGAGCCCGGCGAGCTGGCCTGGCTCGACCTGCCGCCGGCGGCGGCCTACGCCCAGGGCTGCGACCTGTTGCAGCGGCTGGGCGCGCTGGACGGGCAGGGCAGCCTGACCCGCCACGGCCAGGCCATGGCCGAGCTGCCGGCCCACCCGCGCATCGCCCACCTGCTGCTGCGCGGCCAGGCCCTCGGCCTGGGCGCCCTGGCGTGCGACGTGGCGGCGTTGCTGGGGGAGCGCGACATCCTCCGTGGCGGCGGTGCCGATCTGCACAGCCGCCTGGCCCTGCTGGCCGGCGAAAGCCCGGCCGCACGTGGCGCCCGGGGCGGTGTGCAACGTGCCCGGCAACTGGCCCGGCAGTTCCGCAGCTACCTGCGCGGGCAGTCCGGCGAGGCCGTGGCCGACCCCGAGCACCCGCGCTGGCTGGGCTGCCTGCTGGCCTTCGCCTACCCCGACCGCGTGGCCCAGCAGCGTCGCGCGGGCGGCGGTGAATACCGCCTGGCCAACGGCCGCGCGGCGCTGTTCACCGAGCCCGATGCGCTGATGAAGTGCCCCTGGCTGGTGATCGCCGACCTGGGCAGCCGCCAGGGGCAGCGCGAGGAGCGCATCTACCTGGCCGCCGAGCTGGACCCGCTGCTGTTCGAGGGGCCGCTGGCCGAACAGGTCGACACCCTGGACGTGCTGGACTGGGACGAGCGCGAGGGTGCGATGCGCGCCGAACGCCAGCGCCGGGTCGGCGAACTGGTGCTGGCCCGCGAGCCCCTGGCCGCGCTGGACGAAGCCGCCCGCACCCGCGCCCTGGTGGCCCTGGTGCGGCGCAAGGGCCTGGAGCTGCTGCCCTGGACTCCGGAGCTGCGCCAATGGCAGGCGCGCATCGCCCTGTTGCGCCGGCTGGACCTGGCCGAGCGCGGCAGCAGCGACTGGCCGGATGTCAGCGATGCCGCCTTGCTGGCGAGCCTGGACGACTGGCTCGGCCCCTGGCTGGGCAAGGTCAACCGCCTGGCCCACTTCGCCAACCTGGACCTGGCCGGCATCCTCACCGGCCTGCTGCCCTGGCCGTTGCCCCAACGCCTGGACGAACTGGCCCCGCGCACCCTGGCGGTGCCCTCGGGCTCGTCGATCCGCCTGGACTACAACGAGGAACCGCCGGTGCTCGCCGTGCGCCTGCAGGAGCTGTTCGGCCTGGCCGACACCCCGCGCATCGCCGGTGGCCGCCAGGTGGTGAAGCTGCACCTGCTGTCCCCGGCGCACCGCCCGGTGCAGGTCACCCAGGACCTGGCGAGCTTCTGGCGCACCACCTACGCGGACGTGAAGAAGGACCTCAAGGGGCGCTACCCCAAGCACTACTGGCCGGACGACCCGCTGGTGGCCGAGCCGACCGCCCGCGCCAAGCCCAGGCGCTGATCGGGGCGCAGCGGGTGGCAGCAGCACCCGCTCTGCGCCGTCCAGACGACCCCGGCGGGGTATCACCAACTGGGTGCCGACGACCAGCAGGCAGAGCAGGAGACGGTCCAGCGAAGCGAGGGGCAGCGGCTATGCTTCAGGGGGCCCAGGCCGCTGCGCAGCGGCCTATCGGGCCGGTCGGAGGTTGTGCTCCAGCATTCGAGGCCGAGCCGAACGGCAAGGGAATTGCAGGCTTTGCCGCTGCGTTCGTTCCCGGGAGCCGGCATGCGCAAGTTCGCTTTTTCTTTCATCCTCACGAGCCTGGCCCTGTTGCAGGGCAGCCCGCTACGGGCCGATGACCCGCCACCGCTGCGGGTAATGACCGATTACTGGCCGCCCTTTCGCATGGAGGGCGAGAACGGGCGCATCACCGGTCTGGACATGGACCTGCTGGCCGAGTTGCAGCGGCGCACCGGGCTGCGCTTCGAGGTGCAGCGCGCCCCCTGGGCCCGGGGCCTGGCGGCGCTGGAGGGTGGCACTGCCGACCTGATGACCGGGCTGGCGCGCACCCCGGAGCGCGAGCGCTACATCGACTACCTGGCCCAGCCCTACTACGCCTGTGCGCCGCGCCTCTACGCCTCGCCGGAAACGGCACCGCGCATCCGCCGCTATGCGGACCTCAAGGGGCCCACCATCGGTTTCGTGCTGGAATCCGCCTATTTCGAGCCCTTCGATTCGGACCGGAACCTGGTCAAGTTCGGCGTCAACAACGAAGTGCAACTGCTGCAGATGCTCGCCCTCGGGCGCTTGCAGGTGGTGATCGGCTCTGATTGCCAGGTGGACTACGCATTGCGCGACCCACACCTGGCCGGGCGCATCCAGCGCACGGGCTACCAGCCCGACGCGCGCACCGACCTGTACATCGGCTTCTCTCGCCAGCGACCGCTGACGGCTGAGCGCCAGCGCATTGCCAAGGCGCTGGAGCAGATGCAGGCGGAGGGCTGGGTACAACGGGCGGCGGCGCGTTACCAGCCACCCTGGGAATGAAGGCTCAGTCCACCACCAGCTCGAAGTCCTGGCTGAGGTCCCAGAACGTCGCTTCCACCTTGTGCCCGTCCAGGTCACGGACGAAGCAGCCGTAGTAGGGCGCGCCGTATTCCTCGCGCGGGCCCGGCGCGCCGTCGGGGCGGGCTCCGGCAGCGACGGCGGCCTTGTAGAAGGCGTCCACCGCTTCACGGTCCGGGGCGAAGAAGCCGATGTGGGTGCCGTTGCCGACGCTGGCCGGGGCACCGTTGAAGGGGCGCTGAATCCAGAACTCCGGGTACTCGCGGCCGTAAGCCACTGCGCCGGGGTGTTCGAGGACGCGGCGACAGCCGAGGGTGGCCAGCACCCGGTCGTAGAAGGCGACGGCGCGGTCGAAGTCGTTGCTGCCCAGGGATATGTGGGAAAGGATGCTCGGGTTGCTTTCCATGGCGGGTTCTCCTTCAGGGGACCCACCGAGCCTAGCAGGCTGTGGAAAACCTGACGGGATTGCCGCTGCGGGGTCGAAAGCGCCCTCAAATGCTCATTCACCTCACCGCAAGCTGCGCTCCGGGGCTGTGTCGCCTTGCCCGTCCCGGGATATCGATAGCCTGCGAGCCGCTTTTCAGCGCTCCGCCGCCGGTTCCGCCAGGAGGCTGAACAGCCGGTACATCAATACGCTGGCGAACAGTTGGAGGCCCGCATCGAGGCAGCCGGCCAGCAAGCTGCCGAGGGGGTCGGGGGGCTCGCCGAGCTGTTCGCCGACCCACCACTCGAAGCCCCACATCGGCCCCACCGCCAGCAGCAGGCAGCAGAAGACGGTGACGAAGTGGCCGCCGGTCATGCGGTAGCTCTCCTTCATCGCCTCCATGGGGGCGAGGCCGTTGATCACCAGGAGCAGCTCGGCAAAGGCCAGGCGGCCCATGATCCACAGGCCCGGCAGGATCATCAGCGATAGCCCGAGCATCACCAGCAACGTGGTGAAGGCCGCCAGTACCGCGTAGCTCGGCCAGCGCCACAGGGCCATGGCCCAGAGCTGCTGGCGGCGCAGGCGCAGACCGCAGCTGCGGCTGTCGACGAAGAGGATCAGTGCGCCGGTGTACATCGGGTAGAAGAACAGCCGGATCAGCAGTTGCACCGCCGCCGGCGTGGGGCCTTCGAACCACAGCGCGGCCAGTTGCTGGACCAGCGCCTCAAGGAGGATGAACGGCAGGCAGAGCAGGGCGATCTGACTGGCATGCCGGCTGAAGAAGTAGCAGGAGTCGCGCAGCAGGAGGACGGGATTCATCGACGGGCGCCAGAATTCAGGGCTGTAAACGAACTCTAGACGATGCCCGGCAACGTCTCAAAAACGCACTGGCACGCTGCTTTGGCGCTGCCGTCGACAGGCCAGCCAGAGGGCGCTCGCCAGCAGCCCGAGCTCCAGCAGGAAGGACGGGTGGAGGATGAAGTTCAGCCACCAGGGCGAGTAGCGCGCGGTGACGGTGGCCAGGGCGAAGGGCTGGTCGACCCAGGGCGCCAGCCACCAGATGTCGCCCACCACGCTGTCCAGCATCAGGTGCACGCAACCGTTGAGGCTGAACAGCACCGCCAGGGCCGGCCAGCGAGCCTGGCGGGCGCGGCTCCAGGCGAGCAGTGCCAGCGCCAGCAGGCTGAACCAGACCACCGGCCAGTGGCTCCAGTAGCGGTGGTGGTGCTGCTGGCCGCCGTCCACCAGGTGGAAATAGACCATGTCCAGATCGGGGGCGAAGGCCCCCAGCAGGGCGGTGCCCAGCCACAGGCGCGGGCTGCAGGCGAGGGGGCGCAGGCGCTCCAGGGCGACGCCCAGCAGGTAGCCGGTGGGCAGGTGGGCGACGATCATGCGTCCAGTTCCGCCAGCAGCGTGGCGCAGTCCAGCACCCGGCCGTATTCCCCGGCGAGGTTGGCCATCGCCATGTCGTGCACCTCCTCGGCGGTGCGCAGCCGGCCGCACCAGTCGGGCTTGGCGAAGGTGTAGCAGGCGTCGCTGACCACCGTGGTGGCGAAACCCAGGCAACTGGCGCTGCGGGCCGTGGCTTCCACCGAGTTCTCGCTGGCGACGCCGACCACCACCACTGCGCGCAGCCCGCGCACATGCAGCCAGCGCTCCAATTGGCTGTGGGCAAAGGCATCGGTGACGTTCTTTTCCAGCACGGCTTCCTCCGCGCGGGGCTCGAAGGCGTCCTGGAAGCGCGCGCCGTCCTGGCCCGGTGCAAACACCGAGGCGGGGTCGCGGGACATGTGGCGGATGTGCACCAGTGGCCAACCGCGTTGGCGCCACAGGGCCAGGAGCTCGGCCATGCGGGTTTCGGCCTCAGGGTGGTTGCGGGGCGTGGCGACCCGCTGGATACCGCGTTGCTGGTCGATGATGAGCAGGGCTGCCGGGGTGTGCATGTGCGTGCCGTCCTTTGCGTGGCGAGAGGGGCGATTCTGCCCGCGCCCGTGGACGCCGTCAGCCCCCGGTGGACAGATTGGGGCCAACTCGGCAGGCGCGAGGGCACCTTGGGCTGGCATACTGCCGCCCTTGCCGCTGTTCACCGCTCCCGAGGTTCCCCGTGAAGAAGATCGCCCTGTTCGCCGATGTGCAGAACCTCTACTACACGGTGCGCCACGTCTACGGTTGCCACTTCAACTACAGCGCGTTGTGGCGCAGCCTGTCGGAGCAGGGCTGCCTGGTGGAGGCCACCGCCTACGCCATCGACCGGGGCGACCCGCGCCAGCGGCAGTTCCAGCAGATCCTCCGCAATCTGGGCTTCCAGGTCCGGCTCAAGCCGTTCATCCAGCGCGCCGACGGGTCGGCCAAGGGCGACTGGGACGTGGGCATCACCATCGACGTGCTGGACGCCTGCGACAGGGCGGACTGCATCGTGCTCGCCTCCGGCGATGGCGACTTCGACCTGTTGCTGGAGCGTGTCCGCAGTCGCGGCCTGGAGGCCATCGCCTATGGCGTGCCCGGCCTCACCGCCCAGTCACTGGTGCGTGCCGCCAGTCATTACGTGCCGATCGACGGCGATTTGCTGCTGCGCTGAGCCTCCGTCGCCTTGCGCCGGACCGGTTCGGCGCGGGGGGCCTGCACCTGGAGGGGCGCGGGGATGCGCTGCTCGAAAGGGGTGGAGAGGATCAGCGAGGTCTTGCTGGCGCCGTACTGGCTGAGGTGGTCGAGCAGGTCCTGCAGCTCCGGCATCGAGGCCACGGCGGCCTTCATCAGCACGCAGGCATCCCCGGTGATGCGGTGGCACAGGGCGATCTGCGGGATGCGCGCCAGGGCTTCGAGGGTGCGCTTGGAGTCGTGGTCGGTCAGGCGCAGCTCGATGACGCACTCGATGGGTAGGCCGATCTTCGCCAGATCCACCGAGGCGTGGTAGCCGGTGATCACCCCGGCGCTTTCCAGCTTGGCCACCCGGTCCGCGACGGCGGGGGCGGAGAGGTTCACCCGCCGGCCCAGCTCGGCGAAGGTGGCGCGGCCGTTCTCCATCAGGGCGGCGAGCAGCAGGCGGTCGTACTTGTCCATGAGGGCTCCGGGGGCTTCTGTGGAAAACAAGGTTGGTTCGTTTAATTGCCTTTTTTTCAAAGGCTCATGCCCATAACAAGAAGGTTTTTCTTCTTATTGAGGCAGTGGAGCCTTGCATAGAATAGTTGACCCTGTCACCGGAACGACGAGTCCTGCCATGTCTTCGCGCGCATCGCCGCTGTTGCTGATCGCCTCCTTCTTCGCCCTCTACGTCATCTGGGGCTCCACCTACCTGGCTATCCGCATCGGCGTGGAATCCTGGCCGCCGCTGCTGATGGCCGGCGTGCGCTTCGTCATCGCCGGCGGGCTGCTGTTCGCCTGGCTGCGCTGGCGCGGTGCGCCGATGCCGAGCCGGCGCGAGTGGAAGGCCGGTGCAGTGATCGGTGTGCTGCTGCTGAGCTGCGGTAACGGTGGCGTGACCCTGGCCGAGCACCTGGGCGTGGCCTCCGGCGTGGCGGCGTTGGCGGTGGCGACGGTGCCGCTGTTCGCCCTGGTGTTCGGGCTGATCTGGGGCCAGCGCACCAGTGGCCTGGAATGGGCCGGCATCGCCCTGGGCCTGGTGGGCATCGCCCTGCTCAACCTGGGGTCCAACCTGCAGGCGAGCCCTCTGGGGGCTGCGCTGATCCTCTTCGCGGCGGCCAGTTGGTCTTTCGGTTCGATGTGGAGCAAGCAACTGCCGCTGCCCGCCGGCCCCATGGCCAGCGCGGTGGAGATGCTCGCCGGTGGCGTCGTCCTGCTGCTGGGCAGCGCGCTGAGCGGCGAGCGCATGACCAGCCTGCCCACGCCGGCCGGCTGGGGGGCACTGGCTTACCTGGTGGTGTTCGGCTCGATCATCGCCTTCAGCGCCTACCTCTACCTGCTCAAGCACGTGCGCCCGGCTGCGGCCACCAGCTACGCCTACGTCAACCCGGTGGTGGCGGTGCTGCTGGGGGTGAGCTTCGCCGGCGAGCACATCGGCGCCGAGGAGGGGCTGGCGATGCTGGTGATCATCAGCGCGGTGGTGCTCATCGGCCTGCCCCAGTGGCGTCCGTCCCGCGCCAGCGCCCGGGCCTGAGTGCTGCGGCACGCCGGGCGCCAGCCCAGCGTGCCGGCGAGGCCGCAAGGCCCTAGAATGTCGGCTTTCCATCCTGCCGGCTGTTTTCCATGACCTTTGCATCCCTTGGCCTGATCGAACCCCTGCTGCGCGCCCTCGACGGGCTCGGCTACCAGACCCCCTCACCGGTCCAGGCCGAGGCGATACCCGCCGTGCTCAAGGGGCGCGACCTGATGGCCGCGGCCCAGACCGGCACCGGCAAGACCGCCGGCTTCGCCTTGCCGCTGCTGCAGAAGCTCACCCAGGAAGGCCCCCAGGTGGCGGCCAACTCGGTGCGCGCCCTGGTGCTGGTGCCCACCCGCGAGCTGGCCGAGCAGGTTCACCAGAGCCTCCAGGCCTACGGCCAGCATCTGCCCCTGCGCACCTACGCGGTGTACGGCGGGGTCAGCATCAACCCGCAGATGATGAAGCTGCGCAAGGGCATCGACCTGCTGGTGGCCACCCCGGGCCGCCTGCTCGACCTGTACCGGCAGAACGCGGTGAAGTTCAGCCAGTTGCAGGCGCTGGTGCTGGACGAGGCCGATCGTATGCTCGACCTGGGCTTCGCCCGTGAGCTGGACGAACTCTTCGTTGCCCTGCCGCGCCGCCGGCAGACCCTGCTGTTCTCCGCGACCTTCTCCGATGCCATCCGCCAGATGGCCCGCCACCTGCTGCGTGACCCGCTGAGCATCGAGGTCAGCCCGCGCAACGCGGCGGCCCGCAGCGTGCGCCAGTGGCTGGTGCCGGTGGACAAGAAGCGCAAGACCGAACTCTTCCTGCACCTGCTGGAGCAGCACCGCTGGCGCCAGGTGCTGGTGTTCGCCAAGACCCGCAAGGGTGTCGACCAGTTGGTGGAGGTGCTGCACGCGCGCGGCATCGCCGCCGACTCGATCCACGGCGACAAGCCTCAGCCCTCGCGCCTGCGGGCTCTGGAGCGGTTCAAGGCCGGGGAGGTGGACGTGCTGGTGGCCACCGACGTGGCGGCCCGTGGCCTGGATATCCACGACCTGCCCCAGGTGGTGAACCTGGACCTGCCCATCGTCGCCGAGGACTACGTCCACCGCATCGGCCGTACCGGGCGTGCCGGGGCCACCGGTGAGGCGGTGTCGCTGGTGTGCGCCGACGAGGTGGAGCTGCTCTCGGCCATCGAGGTGCTGATCCGCCAGACCCTGGAGCGCCGCGAGGAGCCGGGTTTCGAGCCGGACCACCGGGTGCCGGTCACCGACGCCAGCGGTGCCATCCTGAAGAAGCCGAAGAAACCCAAGAAGCCCAAGGAGCCGGCGGCCGGTGGCAAGCCTGCGCGCCTGGGCAACTGGATCGACAGCGAGAAGCCCAAGGTCAAGGCGGTGCGCAAGAGTCCCGGCTTCTCCCGTGGCAAGAAGGGCTGACCCGCTTTGGCGCGCCCCGGTTCGCCGGGGCTGGCGTTATTGCCAATTGGAATTTGCGCGCGCCGCTCAATAACCGATCAACCTGCTCCAGCCCCCGCCGCGCTTGGCCCCGCTAGGCCTTTCCACGAGTTATCCACAATCCGTTCCACAGAAAATGGGGGCAGAAAACCCACCCTGCGGCATCCCGCCGCTCTGGCTCGCGGCCTCGAAACGCAGCGCTGGGTATTGCCTTTTCCCGCGTCTGATGGCAGGCACCAGTTCGTCGCCAATCCCTTGGGAAATTTCCCTTTTTCGTGCGCTGTACGAATTCTGCTCGCTGGCTAGAAAGCCAGTATCCATGGGGCTTTAAGGCGGTTCTCTACGAGTTGTCCACAGGCTCCTCCACAGTTTTTGTGGGCAGCTTCGGGCTTGCCTGGAGCCGGTTGATCTGGTAGCCGGCAGGTGGTTTCGATGTTTCGGATTTGTACGAAAAATGATCAGTTCGAGCGGGGGCCGGTCCCTGCTGGGGTCGAGGCCGGCATCCACCCGCTGTCCACATGGTTATCCACAGGTTCTGTGAATAGTCGGAGTCAGGCTTCGCCACCTTTGCTGGCACGCAGGGCGGCGGCCTGGCGCTTGTAGCGGGCCACTTCGGTGACGTCGTAGATGACGATGCACAGGTGATCCACCTGGCCGTTGGCGCCCCCCAGGGGGAGCAGGGTGACGTTCTGGTACATGAAGGCTTCCTCGCCGGTGATCGGCTGGTAGTTGTCGAAGCGCATCAGGTACGGGCGTTGCTCCCACAGGCTGAAGGCCCGGGTGCCCAGTTGCACCACGCTGTCCACCTTGCGTCGCAACCAGGCTTCGTCGATCTCGGCGAACAGCTCGAACAGCGGCTTGCCGTGGACCTCGTCGGGGCCGAGGCCGGAGTGGTTCTCCATGAAGCTGTTCCACACCTCGACGCGGTACTGGCGATCCACCACCACCACGCCGACGTCGATGCATTGGACGATGTCCAGCAGCCAGTGGATTTCCTTGATATCGATCTGTGCTGGCATGGGTCAGTCCATCAGGTAGCGGATCTTGTGGGTGAGGCGCGGAATGGCCTCTTCGGTGAACAGCACCAGCAGGTCGAAGTGGATGTCGTGGCCCTCCAGGCTGTAGCTGATCTCCACCGCCAGGGTTTTCTTCCAGCGACTGCGGTTGAGCTGGATCAGCCGTTCGATGGAGGCGTGCTGGCCCAGCAGCTGCGGGTGGCCCTGGGAGAAACGCACGTCGATCTGCTCGGCGATGCCCGCCAGGCAGGCGCCGATGAGGATACTGGCGAGGTCCAGCAGCATCTCCGAGGTTTCGTTGTCGTCCGCCGGCTGCCAGCGCAGCAGGCGCGCCATGTCGGCGATCTCCGAGTCGTGGAACAACAGCAGCGCCTCGCCAGCGATGGCATCGCCGATGAAGCCCTGGCACACCGCGCTCAGGCGCTCGCCGCGCTGGGCATCGGCCAGGGTCATGTGCAGTTCGCTGACTTCGAAGATGTTCACGTTGGGCACCGGCAGTTGCACGAACACACCGAGTACCTTGGCCAGCAGCGCGGCGGCGCGGCCCATGGCGACGTTGGTCACCTCGCGCAGGGCGTCGCGGAAGTTGACCTTCAGCGACAGCTCCTCGCGGGGCGGCAGGTCCACCGGCGGGGCGTCGTCGGCCGGCGGGCGCATCAGCCCCAGGCGCAGCAGGGTGGCGCGCAGTTCGTCGGGGTCGGCAGGCTTCTTGATGAAGGCCAGCGCACCGAGCTCCATCACCCGGCGCTGGGCTTCGTCCTGAATATCGCCGGACACCACCACCACGCGGGCCTTGAGGCCCTCGGCGCGGATCTGGGCGAGTACCTGGTAGCCGTCCATCACCGGCATCGTCAGGTCGAGCAGCACCACCAGGCCGAGGCCCTGGCGGATTGCGGCCATGGCTTCTTCCCCGTGGTTGGCCTGGGTGATGGACACCGGCCATTCCGGGGGCAGCGCGCGGATCAGTTGCTTGCGCGCCATCATCGAGTCGTCGCAGACGAGAAGGGGGATCACTGAGCGGTTCCGCCGTGGACTGCTGGGAGGTGAAAACAAGCATAGACGCTGTGACGAGCGCCCCGGAAGCCGTCTTGTACCTTCCGTGTGGGGTGTTCTTCAGCGCGCGTCGAGGGGGCGCACCATGAAGCGGTGGGCAGCGATGCCGGGCACGCCGGACGGGCGCTCCAGCATCACCCGAAAGCCCAGGCGCTCGTACAGTGCCTGGGCGCGTGGGTTGGCGGCGGAAACATCCAGCGCCGCGCGGTGGTGGCCCTCCAGACGGCCCAGGTGCAGCAGGTGATCGATCAGTTGGCAGCCGATGCCCTGGCCGGCCAGGTCCTCGGCCACGCCAATGTGGGTGAGGTAGCAGGCATCGCGCGGTGGCGGCTGGATCACCTGCTCCAGTTGCAGGCCCCGACGGATCACCGCTGGGGCGCCGAGGTGGTAGAAGCCGAGGATCTGGCCCAGCGCCGCCAGGCTGTTGGCCAGGTTGCGGGCACCGCTGAAGGTCGCGCCGGTGGCGACGATGCGCCCGTCCAGCTCGCCGACCCAGTGCACGTCATGGCCGAACTCGCCGGCCGGGCGGGCCAGCGTCCAGCGCAGGAAGTCGAGCGCGTGGCGTTTGCCACGGCTGAAGGCGTAGTCGAAGGCAGCCGGGCCGGAGTGGTAGACCAGCGGGGCGATGGCGGGGGCATCAGTGGCGACGGCGGGGCGGAAGGTCAACGGCATGGTGACTTCGACTGCGCGGGGGAGAGGCGAAATCTAGCACGATGGTTCCGTTTTCCAAGTGGCCGTTACGTCGGCGCGTCGATCCCCAGCCAGTCCAGCATGCCGAGGCCAGCACGTCGGCCACTGGCGAAGCAGGCGGTGAGCAGGTAGCCGCCCGTGGGGGCCTCCCAGTCGAGCATCTCCCCGGCGCAGAAGACCCCGGGCAGGTCCTTCAGCATCAGGCCCTCGGTCAGCGCCTCGAACGGCACGCCGCCGGCGGAGCTGATGGCCTCGTCCAGCGGGCGCGGGCGCACCAGGGTGAGGGGCAGGCGCTTGATCACGGCGGCCAGGCGCGCCGGGTCCTGGAAATCCGCCTGGCTGGACAGCTCCCGCAGCAGGCCGGCACGGGCGCCATCCAGGCCCAGTTGGCTGTGCAGGTGCTTGGCCATGGAGCGTGAACCCCGGGGGCGGGCGAGGGCGGCGCGGACTTTTTCCACAGGCTGGTTGGGCAGCAGGTCGAGGTACACCGTGGCCTGGCCATCCCGGTTGATGCGTTCGCGGATCGCGGCAGACAGGGCATAGACCAGGCTGCCCTCGACGCCCTGCTCGGTCAGCACGAATTCGCCCTGGCGCGGCGGCGCGTCATCCAGGGCCATGGCCACCGGCTTGATCGGTGCGCCGGCGAACTTCTCCTTCAGCAGCGCGCTCCAGCCCGCCACCTCGAAGCCACAATTGCTCGGCTGCAGGCGCCGCACCGGCACGCCACGGGCTTCCAGCAGCGGCACCCAGGCTCCGTCCGACCCCAGCCGTGCCCAACTGCCGCCCCCCAGGGCCAGCAGGCAGGCGCTGGCCTCGACGCGGACTTCCCCGTCCGGCGTGGCCAGGCGCAGCGCACCGCCCTCGGCCCAGCCGAGCCAGCGGTGCCGGGTGCGGACCTGCACCCCCAGCTCGCGCAGTCGCTTGAGCCAGGCCCGCAGCAGCGGCGCGGCCTTCATGTCCGTGGGGAACACCCGCCCGGACGTCCCGACGAAGGTGTCGATCCCCAGGCCATGGATCCACCCCCGCAACGCTTCGGCATCGAACCCTTCCAGCAGGGCGGCCACCTCGTCCCGCCGCTCGCCATAACGCCCCAGGAAGGGGGCCAGCGGCTCGGAGTGGGTGATGTTCATCCCGCCAACACCGGCCAACAGGAACTTGCGCCCCACCGAGGGCATGGCGTCGTAGAGATCGACATGCACACCGGCACGGGCCAGGACTTCAGCGGCCATCAGGCCGGCAGGGCCGCCGCCGACAACGGCGACGCAGGGGAGGGGCTGGGTCATGAAAGGCAGGGGCTGGTTGGAGTGGCGCGCATTCTAGCAGGGGTGATGGCTGGGGCGGTGGGGAGGGATGTCAGGGGCTAGTTCGAACAGCCCAGCGCGTTTTCTTCGTCACAGTTCAATACTTGAAACAAGGGGGTGAGATTGATGGTTATATCTTTCACGCACTCGATGTGTGCTTCTTTGTTTGGTTTTAGCTTTGGTTGCGGGGACGGTAATGTCCGATCTTTCTGTGTCGTGTTTGTTGTGGGTGTGGCAATAATATTTTTGTAAATATTGAGCCTGATGAGTTTGCTTCGAGCTTCGCCTTGTTAGATGTTGGCAGTTACTTCGTCTAGAAATTTTATCCTGTCGTAATTAAGTTTTGTTGTGCAGTTGTCTAGCGTTGTTTGATAGGCCTCTGCCGCCTCCTCTATTTGAAAAGCCTCAAGCTTGCAATCTGCATCGCGTAGTCTCAACCACGCTCGTTGCGCGGTTTTCAGTGTCTCGGTGTACTGTATTGAAAGTTTGGGGTGATTGATATATTGGATTTTTATTTTCTCGAAAGTGTTTTTGTACGTTAGATTCAGGAGGGTGTCGGATTTGTCTTTTCTATATTTTGCGCATTGCGCGACCTGCTGAGAGACTTTAATTTCTGTGCATGGATTTTCAGTGGCTTGCCCAAGCAGTGGCAGTGCCAGAATTAATAGCGCGATTGAGGTTTTTTCTTTTGTGTTCATGGTTGGTCTGGTCTGAGTGGGGGTTATTTTTGTGTTTTGCAGTCAGCTCTTCTTTTTGCGCGTAAGGGGATTTTTGCTGACCTTCCAGTGTTCTCCATGTCTTCTATGTATTCGTGATAGAAGTGACATGCGGTGTCTTTCATGTCTAACTCCCAATAACCATCAGCAAGATTTATTTTGGTGACTATTCGATCAGGGAATTTTTGGTGGATTTTTTCCAACAGCATTGTCGAGAGTACAGTGTTGCCGGCTTCTTGCATGTAAAAGGCGTAATTGTTCAGGAGCTCTACGTTTTGAGTTTTCAGGGCGGTACTTAGTTCGTAGACAAAATCCGGTGGGATGGGTTTTCTGTTGTCTTCGTCTGTTTTTGATGCTGTCTTGTAGAATAAGGAGTCTTTTTTTTCTAAGGTTAGTGCTTTTTTTAAGAATGCTATGTCTTCATCTATCGCTGCCGCCTGTTGTTGTTTGCCCTGTGCTTGATAGGTGGGGGCTTTTTCTTTGAAGTCCGACAGCAAAACACAACACTGAATGCGCTGAACGTGAAAGTTGGTAGGGAATTTATTTTCTTTAGGGATTGGTTCTTGCTTCAGTGCATAAATTTCATCTCGATAAGGCTCATCCCAAGATGACTCTTTGATAAGAATCCAGTTCTCTGCCTGATTGCTCCAGCGAAATGTATAGGTTCTTTGCTCTATGGTCTTTGGCGAATAAAAATCTAGTGGAATTACGATCTCGCCTGGGAAGTAGCCGGGGGCTATTCCGGCGGAGGTCATATTAAATGCCCCGGAGATTTCTTTGCCATTTCCTAGTGATATTTTTAATGAGTTTAGTCCGTCATAGTCCTCTATGGGAGTTATGGTGAAAGAGTCGCGTAGGGTGTCTTGGTTGAAGTCGTATATGCAGGCGCTTGCTGTTGCATAGATTGATAAGTTTGAAAGTATCACGAATGATATGTGTTTGAGCATTTTGGTTTTTTGATTTTATGGTTTTTTCGAATTTATGATTCAGTATTTAATGGCTTGCGAATACTCTAGTTGTAGGCGGTAGAATCTCATTTTTGCGTTTGGAATGGCGTGTTTCTACGGATGGTTTAGATGGCGATCTATATAAGCTTTTACGTCCTTTGCTGTTTTTAGTTTGAAATGAGTTTCCTCACCTTCATGATACCCCTCCATTCCAATTGTTTCGGGGTTTCGATTTATTAGGTCATTGCCAGCGAGTCCATGCTTTCCATTTTCATAAGCATAGACGTGATAGCTTTTTCCGTAGGTTCCGAGTCCGCGACTGTTTATGTTCCAAGAAATAATAGCTATGGCGTTGGTTTTGTGGCCTATTTTATAAAAGAATAGTGATTCAATGATCGGAGGGCCTCCTGCATAATCATATTTGTCGATAACTATTTCTTTCTCGCACTGTCCATTATTTTTTATCGAGGCGATCATGTAAATGGGGTAGTGTTCTTCTTGTGATTCGGAGAAGTAAATTTCAGAATTTCTAATTAATTGATTCTTGAAAGGGCCATGCACAATGCTATCGCTGTAATGGCATGGAGTTGTTTCTGATAAAGCGCTCGATGAAAATATGAACGGAATTGTTGCTATAAAAATCCGGCGCACCTATGCCTCCTCGCTAAAATAAAGAAAGATTATCTTGATAAGAAATTCAGAGTGCCTCAGTTCTCTATAAGGTGTTCTTTTTTGCATGTTTTTTACTGGCTTTACTATGGTTTCGTAAAAGCCTCTAATTATTGAAAAGATTTTTTATGTCTTGACAGTTGATCCATCCCTGAATAAGTCCGCGTCTTGGGTTTTTGTACCCAGCTAAGCACCATCCGGATGTTTGATTGCTTAATTCAACTAAGTCGCCTTCGACCAAATATTTATTTGTACTTTTGCTCTCTAGGGGTTCTGTGTGTAAGTGGGTTTTTTTAAGTATTTCTTTTTTGATGGTTTTTCCAGAAACTAAATCGAAATAATCTCTGGTGGTGATTGTTTTTCTTATTGTTGCGGTATCTTTATAGGGGAAGCGGTAGGTTATTGTGTTCTCTTTTTCGTTGTATATATCCCCGCCTGCGCCGAAGAAATTTGTTTGAGCATGTTCCAGTTTAAATTCTAGGTTGTGTCTTCTGTATGCGCGAACGCTATAGTAGTCACTTGAATAGTTCACTCCTGTCGCTGTGTTGCTTATTTCTGTGGCTTGAATGATAAATAAAAATTCCCCTTTCTTGCTGGGGGTGTTTATAAAAGTAGCCCCGGCGATTCGTCCAGGGTTTGCTAGATAGTGCAGTCGGTCGAACTCTATAAGTTTTTTTGTGATGCAGTTATAAGTGGATAGGGTGATTTGATAGTTTTCTTCAGAAGGTCCTTCTTCTGGTAGCTGCGCTTTGCCAAAGACAACATATAAGGACTCGGATATTTTTATGGGATTGCTTATTTTTTCATCGTTTACTAGCTTGCACTGTGCTTTACATGTGGTAGAGAAAAATAGCACTGCTATTAAGAGTGATTTGGAAATGCTCATTCGCAGGTGGCTCCATATAGCTCTGAAAATGTAATCGAGATTTCATTAATGAATTGTCTCAATCCGCGAAGTAGGGCTTTAGCGCTGGTTCAATGGAGTGCCGTTGATTGAGATATAACACGATACACATAGATCACTCAGAAAGCCGGTGTAGAGATTACTCATTCGATCCGGGAGTCCTTGGCAGCGCGCCGGATGAACGCACCTGAAAAATACTCGCGTCCTGCAAATACTTATAACCACTATCGAATATGACTAAAGATCACTTGGCTATTTATCTTGGTCCGCAAGATATTTTTTGATGGCGCCTGCGTTCTTATAAGCGCAGTGGGTTGCTTTTTTTGTCTCTAGATAGATGCCCTCATAGCAGCTTTGGAGTTTTGGGTCCTGAGGGTCGCCAGGAAAGAAAATGAGTGACAATGTGTCTCCCTCCGAAATGATAGGTATCGCTAATGTTGAATATAAAACGCCATTGAAGTGATTGCTTGAAATGGGGTTTCTAGTTAGAACGTACATTGTTTTCCCTGCTCTGCTGGGTGTTTTCCAATCGTAAAAGAATACTGAGGTAATTTCTTCGCCCTCAATCTTCCAAATGTATTTAAGGTCGGCCTTTAGGGGGTGGACTTGGACGTAAAAAATTTCGCCTGCTGCTATGTGTGCTTCTGAAATGCTGTTTTTGAAATTGCTCTTCAAAAAATATACGATCATTTTTTTGTTGTCTTCAGATACCACTACCGGAGGGTGAAGCTCTCCGATGTAACGTGGGGCGGGTGCAGTCGCAGTTAGTGCTAGCGCTTTGTTTGTTAAGGTTAAGGATAGAGTTAGTATGCGGAATAGTGTCTTTAGATGTATTTTCATCCGTAAGTGTTTTCGAGGTTATTGGTAAGTATGCGGAGCCAAAATTTTTTAGCTTTCGATTTTAATGGTGGGTAGTGCTGGTTTGAAGATGTTGTTGTTATTGCTAAAAATTAATTTTCCTTAAGTAACGCTCTGCAGCTTTCGTGGAAAGCTCTTTCTGAAAAAGCAATGCCATAATAAGTTGGGGTGTTATGCATTTTTTCTCAAATATCCACCTATTTGGGTCGGTGCTTTCTAGTTCATTAACTATTACGCTAATTGGGTCGCCTGCAATGCTTGATAGGCATGAGCCATAATATTCTTTGAACGAATTTCTCGCGAGATCATTGCTTTCTAGCAACTCTTTGTAATTAATTGATTTTATCGGCACAGGTGGGCTTTTAAAGAAAACGCCCCTTACAGCTAATTCTCCAGAAAATGCTATCGTTTCTTCGCGAGAAATATCGAGGGTGTCACTTAAAAGATTTATGAAAATTTTCCGATCAACACAAATTGCCGTATCAGGGCTGCAGAAGTAAAAATTCAATAAAAGATGCTCATTTGCAATTGCTGCGCCACGAAATACTTTCAGCCCTCCCTTGTTGTGAACAGATTTATTTGGGATTAGTTCGTTGTTGTGGCTTTTGCGTATTCCATTAATTTTTATGTCAAGCTCGTAGAAGTCTTGTCCTGTGTCTATTAAGTTTGCTTCTATTATTTTATTTTCTAGTCTGGATTTTATGGATAGTTCTTCTTCTGCATGACTGTTCAGGGTGAGGGTGGCAACTACAAATATAAAAATTAATCGCTTAATTAAGTGTTCTCTCTTCATCCTATGTTTTCTTGAATTGATCGCTGTCATTAATGGCTGTCATTGGTGGAGAGCTATTGCTTTTTCAAGGTCTTAATTAAAAATTACAATATGTCGGATATTTTTATCCAGGGCTGGTTTTTTGATTGTATCTTGTTGGGGGTTATGGTGAGCGCTCGTAAACTCTTTGGGGTATGGTTTTTTCTCTTTTCTCAGTTGACATGAGAATTCTGTATTTTCTATAGCTCTCACGTGCTTCTTTGAATTTTTTTGCACTCCAGTAAGTGTCGGCTAAATTCAGCCATGCGGCCGTTCTCTCTGGTCTTTCTTCTAATATTTTTCTTAGAAAGTTAATGGCAGTTTCTGGTTGGCCTGAAAGCTGTAAAAAAGAAGCATATTTCTCTATGAAGTCACATATTTCATTGCCGCTAGCTGAATTTTCTATCCAGTGCATGGGCATATTTTCTGCGTAGGGCTTCATTATTGTTATCGCACCCTGTTTGTCACCCTTCTGATATAGGTTTTGGGCTATCTCATGAGTTATTTTAAGCGTTTCAAGAAAATTTTCTTTGTAGCTTCTGGTGTGTGCTTCTTGTAAAGAATATATATCTGTAAATGTAACTCCTAAGCCGCATATTCCAAATGTGTCAACTTCTATGAATATGGTTGATTTGCTTCTTTTTTCTAGGGTTATGGGTGGGGTATTGGATGAGGCTTCCTCATAGCTAAAATATGATGACTTGAACGGATAGAGTTTGCCTTTAATTGCTTTTCCAGTGTCTTTGAGTTTAGCCATGATTATGCAGTTTCCTGCAGTGGCACCTCCTGCAGGTCGGCCTCCCGCTATTGCGAGTAGCGTATATGTGTTTTCGGTTTTTGATAAGCTTATTATGCCTTGATTTGACTCGTACAAATTTATGGATGTGTGTGCGAGTGAGGTGTTTGTGTAGGCTATTATTATAAGGGTGATAATTTTTTTAATAATTTTCTTCATTTTTTAGAAGCTCCTGAGCTTTGAGATTTTCGGATATGAATCTCTCGGCTACACCTTCCTGCTGAGCGATTGAGTTTTTGGAGAAATAAAATAGTTGGCCAGCCTTCTCGCCTTCTAGAATTCGTCGTCCTCTTTCTTTGTAAATGGCATCTATTAGAGTTGAATCATAGGTTTTTGTCTCTTCGTGGGGGATGGTTAGTGAGTTTATGGCATTTATTATTATCGATGAGCCAGGGCCCTGCTGGACAGCAGTAGACCAAACTACGTCGTTCATAGTGTGTGAGTGATACCTTAAATCTATCTGTGTGGTATTGAGTACTTTCTCTATTTGAATGTCATAATGAGTGATTTTTATGAATTCGTGCTCAACGCTTTTGAATTCACTTGGGTAAAGATTAACTAGGTTTTTCCATTTTTGTGTAAAAATCTCTGACCCTGGTGTAAGTCCTTCAAATTCTGATGACCAAGGGAACTGAGACCAGTTAATAAATTTTTTTACAGTCCCGCCGACAATTGCACTGCCATCGGTGAGAGTAACTTTGCTAGTCATTTGATAAGAGCCATAAGAGACGCCCCCAGCATCTCCAATACCACCTGAAACAGTTTGTGAGCCTCTGCCTCCTGTTTCGTAGGAACTGGATAGTCCGCCTAGGTCATAGTCCCTTCTCTTTCTCCTGTTCACTTTATTGAAGTTCCCAACTATTCCTGGCGCTTGAAAATGCCAAGCCTTCCCATCGTCACTAATCCCATGCTTGCCCGCCATCTCCGCCCACCAACAAAGTTCCTTGATGCGCTCCTTCTCACTTGCCCAATTGAGATTCGGATCAATACCCGGGAGATGCCCCATCAGGGGATCCAGTTCGTCCCATTTATCGGGTTTCCAGTACCACTCGCTTTCATAGTGAGTCACCAGTTGTGCGATGGATTGGGCGTGCCAGGGTTTTGCCAGGGCGGGGCCTATTTCCTGGGCGGTCAGCAGGCCCTTGGCGCCGCCGGGACGAATGATGTCGTACAGGCGCGCCTTGATCGGGCCCTGGTCTTCCTGGCTGACCAGGGCGCGGTAGTTGGCGCTTTCCTCGTTGGTAAGCCAGCGCAAGGCTTCGTAGAAGTAGGTGGCTTTGCCAACGGGACTGCCGGTTTCCTGGATGAAGTCGTAGCCCTCCCACTCCCAGGGGCTGTGGCGGGTGGTGATGAGGTCCTGTTCGGCCAGCCAGCCGCTGATGGGGTTGCCGTTGTTGTCGGCAAGCAGGTTGTCCAGCCGCCACCAACGGGTCGTTGTGGGCGTGGCACTGCCCGGTAAGGTGGTGTTCTCTTGCAGCTTGCTGTCGGCAGGGAGTCCGTCCAGCAGGCTTTGCGGGATGATCAGGTCGACGCCCACGGTCGTTCCGGCGTCGCTGATCTTCGGGGGATTGCTGGCGTTGATGTCGTCGCGGTAGGGGATGAGTTTGCTCGCGTTCTTGTGGACCTTGAGCAAGGTCTTCTGCTCATCGGGAAGGCCGGCAGCCCAGGCTTGGCTTTTGGCGATGAAGGCAGGGACGTCTTCGCAACTGAACACTTCCAGGTGCAGCAGCCGTTGTGGACTGCGGTCGTTTTCGTTCTGGTAGTGGCCCAGGTGCCCGATCAGCTCACCAGCCTTGATCGGGTGGGGCGTCGGCAGGGCGTACACCTTGTTCGGCTCGGGCGCCGAGCGCGTGCTTTCAAGCGAGCCGAGATGCACGAAGCCCTGGATGTTCCCTGCGCTGTCGGGCGAGAGGGGGGCTATGTCCTTGCCATCCACGATCTCTTTCAGCTTGCAGTAGGTTCCCGTGGAGGACTCCAGGCGGAATGTCGCACCCAGGGGCAGTACGCCGACGATGGGGTCATCACGGCGACCGTTGCCGTTCTTGCGTACGTTGAGCCCTTTTTCCGGCGCCAATGTGGGCTCCAGGTCGTTGGCCCGCTCGCCGACCAGGAAGGTGCCGGCCTCGGCTGTCTGCTCCATCTCCCCGGGGAAGACCCACATGTTCTCCGTGATCGCCACGGCGGGCAGGGTGCGGCCTTCCACGACCGCCAGGAGCCTGTACCACCCACTGTGGATGGGGTGGGCGTCGCCGACCCTGACCTTGCTGCCCTTGGGGATCAGTGCGACGACCCGGCCGGTGCGTGGCTCGGCCCTGATGCGCAGCCCCTTTACAGGGTCCGTGGCCTTGTCTGCCTTCACCTTGTAGAGGGTTTCCCCCATGAAGGCTGGAGGGGGCGGGGCGTTTGCGCCGGTGTAGCCCTCCCAGTTCAGCAGGTGCATGTAGAGGCTGAAGAAGGTCAGGGACGGCGGCGGTTCGGGGGCCGTGCCGGCTGCTGTCGGTTTTGCCGGCGCTTCCAGGTGATGCTTGACCAGCACGAAGCTTCGGGAAAAGACCGCATTGAAGGATGCGCCAGCGGAGGTGAAGTACTGGCTTTCGGGGTGGCGCGTGTCGATCCGGTAGGCGATCACTTCGCCGTCGGCGATGCAGCACACCTGGGATTGATCGAATACCGCCTCGGTCTCGCCATCGAAGTGAACCCCACCGTGCCATTGGCCGTTCGCGCCGACCGGGTAATAGCCGCCACTTGCCTGGGCCATTGCCGTCAGGTGCTGGATGGGGTCGAGTTTCCCGGCCTTGGGCTTGAAGGGAAAACTCCAGTTCTTGACCTTCGTTGTGTCGCTCATGTCTACCGGTCCTTGAGTCATTGCGTCCTGAGCGCTCAGCTCGAGAAGTTGAACATCCGCTTTGGCTTCTGGGGCTCTGTGGGTGTGTTCTGCAGGGCTTTCTCCAGTTCATCGCCTGCCTTGGCTCGATCTGCCTTGCCCGGCAGCACCGGTGGCTTGATGCCGATACCCGAGCCCTTGCCCGGTGCCCCGCCGGCGTTGAGCTTGGCCAGCGGGCCGCTGACGGTGACGCCGCCGGGGTCGAGCTTGATGAAGCTGCCGCCGGCCTGGAGGGTCAGTTCCATGCCGGCTTCGATCACCAGCTTCTGCCCGGCCTTGAGGTGGATTTCCTGCCCGGCTTCCACGAGCCGGTTGCTGCCGATGCGGATGTGCTGCTCGTTGCCGATGGTGAGGTGGTCGTCCTGCTTCAGTTCCG
>NZ_LXJQ01000010.1:0-135083 GCF_001728925.1 Pseudomonas sp. 1D4 | reverse complement strand
TTATATAAGGTACGAATCCAGCGGTGTCGGCTCTTGTAGGCATGGGCGCGAAGCGCGATGGGTTGGCGGGGTGACTTCTGCATTTTCCTCTAATAGAATGCCGACCCTTGATTATGGGGCCGGTCCGGCCGGCAAATGTCTGCAACGAGGAATATCCATGCAAGTTTCTGTTGAAAGCACCTCCGCTCTCGAGCGCCGTATGACCGTTGGTGTGCCGGCCGAGCGGATCGAGACTGAAGTCAACAAGCGTCTTCAGCAGACTGCTCGCCGCGCCAAGGTCGCTGGCTTCCGTCCGGGCAAGGTGCCCATGAGCGTCATCCGTCAGCGTTACGAAGACGCTGCTCGCCAGGAAGTCCTGGGTGACCTGATCCAGTCTTCCTTCTATGAGGCTGTGGTTGAGCAGAAGCTGAACCCGGCTGGTCAGCCTTCTGTCGAGCCGAAAGTGTTCGAGAAGGGCAAGGACCTCGAGTTCATTGCCACCTTCGAAGTGTTCCCGGAGTTCCAGGTTGCTGGTCTCGAGTCCATCGCTGTCGAGCGCCTGCAGGCTGAAGTCGGCGACGCGGACGTGGACAACATGCTGGAAATCCTGCGCAAGCAGAACACCCGCTTCGAGGCTGTGGATCGTGCTGCCGAGAATGGCGATCAGCTGAACATCGATTTCGTCGGCAAGATCGACGGCGAAGCCTTCGCTGGCGGTTCTGCCAAGGGCACCAGTCTGGTACTGGGCTCCGGCCGCATGATCCCGGGCTTCGAAGATGCCCTGCTTGGCGTCAAGGCGGGCGAAGAGCGCGTCATCAACCCGACCTTCCCCGAGGACTACCAGAACCTGGATCTGGCCGGTAAGACTGCCGAGTTCACCGTGACCGTGAACAGCGTCTCCGCTCCCATCCTGCCGGAGCTGAACGACGAGTTCTTCGCGCTGTTCGGCATCAAGGAAGGTGGTCTTGAGGGCTTCCGCGCCGAAGTTCGCAAGAACATGGAGCGTGAGCTGCGTCAGGCCATCAAGTCCAAGGTGAAAAATCAGGTGATGGACGGCCTGCTGGCTGCCAACCCGATCGAAGTGCCCAAGGCGTTGATCGGCAACGAAGTGAGTCGTCTGCGCGTTCAGGCTGTTCAGCAATTCGGCGGCAACATCAACCCTGATCAACTGCCGGCCGAGCTCTTCGAAGAGCAAGCCAAGCGCCGCGTTGTCCTGGGACTGATCGTGGCTGAAGTGGTCAAGCAGTTCGAGCTGAAACCGGACGATGCCCGCGTTCGCGAGCTGATCGAGGAAATGGCTTCTGCCTACCAAGAGCCCGAGCAGGTAGTGGCTTGGTACTACAAGAACGACCAGCAACTGAACGAAGTCCGTTCGGTTGTGCTGGAAGAACAAGTTGTAGATACTGTCCTGCAGAAGGCCAACGTGACTGACAAAGCGGTCTCCTACGAAGATGCAGTCAAGCCGGTAGAAGCTCCGCAAGCCGCCTGATCGTTTCGCCTCGTTCGAGCACACCATAAGCCAGCCTCCGAGCTGGCTTATGCGTCTTTGAGACATGACATTAGTTAGGGAGTGATCGCTGGACATGTCCCGCAATTCTTATATGCAGCAACAAGTCCCTGATATCCAGGCTGCTGGCGGCCTGGTGCCGATGGTGGTGGAGCAGTCTGCCCGTGGCGAGCGTGCCTACGACATCTATTCCCGTCTGTTGAAGGAGCGGGTGATCTTCCTGGTGGGTCAGGTTGAGGATTACATGGCCAATCTGGTGGTTGCCCAGTTGCTCTTCCTCGAAGCCGAGAACCCAGACAAGGACATCCACCTCTATATCAACTCCCCAGGCGGTTCGGTGACTGCAGGTATGTCGATCTACGACACCATGCAGTTCATCAAGCCTGATGTTTCCACTATCTGCATCGGCCAAGCCTGCAGCATGGGCGCATTGCTCCTGGCGGGCGGTGCGGCTGGCAAGCGTTACTGCCTGCCGCATTCGCGCATGATGATCCACCAGCCTCTGGGTGGTTTCCAGGGGCAGGCTTCGGACATCGAGATCCATGCGCGTGAGATCCTCACCATCCGTGAGCGTCTGAACAAGATCCTTGCCGATCACACCGGACAACCGATCGATGTGATCGCGCGTGACACTGATCGCGACAACTTCATGAGTGGCGATGAGGCCGTCAAATACGGTCTGATCGATCAGGTCCTCAGCAAGCGTCAGATCGCCAGCTAACACCATCCGCAGCACCGTGGCCGGCCCCCGCCGGCCACTTCGCGGGCTTGAAAATGCCCGCATTTGCCTTCATCTTGTGTTTCATGCCTATCCCGACTGGATTGATCGAATGACTGACACCCGCAATGGCGAGGACAACGGCAAACTGCTTTATTGCTCCTTCTGCGGCAAAAGCCAGCACGAAGTGCGCAAGTTGATTGCCGGCCCTTCCGTCTTTATCTGCGACGAGTGCGTCGACCTGTGCAACGACATCATCCGTGAGGAGGTGCAGGAAGCCCAGGCCGAGAGCAATGCGCACAAGCTACCGGCGCCCAAGGAAATCCGCACCATCCTGGATCAGTACGTGATTGGTCAGGAGCGTGCGAAGAAGGTTCTCGCGGTCGCCGTCTACAACCACTACAAGCGTCTCAACCAGCGTGACAAGAAGGATGATATCGAGCTCGGCAAGAGCAATATCCTCCTCATCGGTCCCACGGGCTCCGGTAAGACGCTACTGGCTGAAACGCTCGCTCGTTTGTTGAATGTTCCCTTCACCATCGCCGATGCCACCACGCTGACCGAGGCAGGCTATGTCGGAGAGGATGTCGAGAACATCATTCAGAAGCTGCTGCAGAAGTGCGATTACGATGTGGAGAAGGCCCAGATGGGCATTGTCTACATCGACGAGATCGACAAGATTTCCCGCAAGTCCGATAACCCTTCCATTACTCGTGATGTGTCGGGTGAGGGTGTGCAGCAGGCGTTGCTGAAGCTGATCGAGGGCACCGTCGCGTCTGTACCGCCGCAAGGTGGTCGCAAGCACCCCCAGCAGGAGTTCCTGCAGGTGGACACCCGCAACATCCTCTTCATCTGCGGTGGCGCATTCGCTGGGTTGGAGAAGGTCATCCAGAATCGTTCTGCTCGTGGCGGCATTGGCTTCAATGCAGAGGTTCGTAGTGTTGACTTGGGCAAGAAGGTGGGGGAGACCCTGCGCGACGCGGAGCCGGAAGATCTGGTCAAGTTTGGCCTTATCCCTGAATTCGTAGGGCGTCTGCCGGTGATCGCCACCTTGGACGAGCTCGACGAGGCTGCCTTGATCCAGATTCTCACCGAACCGAAGAATGCCCTGACCAAGCAGTACGGCAAGCTCTTCGAAATGGAAGGGGTGGATCTGGAGTTCCGTCCGGATGCACTCAAGGCGGTAGCCCGTCGTGCGCTTGAGCGCAAAACCGGTGCCCGGGGCCTGCGCTCTATCCTCGAAGGCGTACTGCTCGATACCATGTACGAAATTCCCTCGCAGAACGAGGTCAGCAAGGTGGTCATCGATGAAAGTGTCATCGATGGAGCTTCCAAGCCGCTGCTGATCTACGAGAACAGTGAGCAGCCGGCGAAAGCTGCGCCCGACGCGTGATCATCAAAGGGGCCTTCGGGCCCCTTTGTCTTTCCCACTACAGCGCTTGTTTTTTCCCATACGTGCCCCCATCTTAGGCCTTCAGGGTCACCCTATCTGTTAACGGCCCATGGCCGCTGTAGAGCTGAAATCATGAAGACAACCGTAGAATTGCCTCTCCTGCCATTGCGTGATGTCGTGGTCTATCCGCACATGGTCATCCCGCTTTTCGTGGGGCGTGAGAAATCCATCGAGGCCCTGGAGGCCGCGATGACCGGGGACAAGCAAATTCTTCTGTTGGCGCAGAGGAACCCGGCGGACGATGATCCGGGCGAGGATGCACTGTACCGCGTCGGTACGGTCGCGACCGTCCTCCAACTGCTCAAGCTGCCTGACGGCACTGTCAAGGTTCTGGTTGAGGGTGAGCAGCGTGGTGCTATCGAGCGCTTCTTCGAAGTGGACGGTCATTGCCGGGCCGAGGTTGCTCTGATCGACGAGGTTGACGCGGGTGAGCGTGAGTCCGAGGTATTCGTTCGCAGCCTGCTCAGCCAGTTCGAACAGTACGTGCAGCTGGGCAAGAAAGTACCCGCCGAGGTGCTTTCCTCGCTGAACAGCATTGATGAGCCCGGTCGCCTGGTGGACACCATGGCAGCGCACATGGCCCTCAAGATCGAGCAGAAGCAGGAGATCCTCGAGATCACCGATCTCTCTGAGCGTGTTGAGCATGTGCTGGCGCTTCTGGATGCCGAGATTGACCTGTTGCAGGTTGAAAAGCGTATCCGTGGGCGCGTCAAGAAGCAGATGGAGCGCAGCCAGCGCGAGTACTACCTGAATGAGCAGATGAAGGCCATTCAGAAAGAGCTTGGCGACATCGACGAAGGCCATAACGAAATCGAAGAGCTAAAGAAGCGCATCGAAAACGCAGGCCTTACCAAGGAAGCCCTCACCAAGGCCAACGCTGAGTTGAACAAGCTCAAGCAGATGTCGCCCATGTCGGCGGAAGCCACGGTCGTTCGTTCCTACATCGACTGGCTGGTGAACGTGCCGTGGAAGGCTGAGAGCAAGGTTCGCCTGGATCTGGTCAAGGCCGAGGAGATCCTGGATGCCGATCACTATGGCCTGGAAGAGGTCAAGGAGCGGATTCTCGAATACCTCGCTGTGCAAAAGCGTGTCAAGAAAGTGAAAGGCCCTGTCCTTTGTCTGGTTGGTCCGCCTGGCGTGGGCAAGACTTCGTTGGCAGAGTCCATCGCGCGTGCTACCAACCGCAAATTCATCCGCATGGCGCTGGGTGGCGTGCGTGACGAAGCCGAGATTCGTGGTCACCGCCGTACCTATATCGGCTCCATGCCGGGCCGTCTCATCCAGAAGATGACCAAGGTTGGGGTTCGCAACCCGCTCTTCCTGCTCGACGAGATCGACAAGATGGGCAGCGACATGCGCGGCGACCCGGCTTCTGCGCTGCTTGAGGTCCTTGACCCGGAGCAGAATCACAATTTCAACGACCATTATCTTGAGGTCGACTACGACCTTTCGGATGTGATGTTCCTCTGCACCGCGAACTCCATGAACATTCCGGCGCCGCTGCTGGATCGCATGGAGGTGATCCGTCTCCCTGGCTATACCGAGGACGAGAAGGTAAACATCGCCACCAAGTACCTCGCTCCGAAGCAGACCCAGGCCAACGGCTTGAAGAAAGGCGAGTTGGCATTCGAGGAGGCCGCGATCCGCGACATCATCCGCTATTACACCCGAGAGGCCGGTGTGCGTAGCCTGGAGCGTCAGATCGCCAAGGTGTGTCGCAAGGCTGTTAAGGAACACGCCCGTGAGAAGCGTTTCAGTGTGATAGTGACTGCCGACTCGCTGGAGCACTTCCTTGGCGTGCGCAAATTCCGCTACGGGCTGGCTGAGCTACAGGACCAGATCGGCCAAGTGACAGGCTTGGCGTGGACTCAGGTCGGTGGTGAGTTACTGACCATCGAGGCTGCGGTCGTTCCGGGCAAGGGGCAGCTCACCAAGACCGGTTCGCTGGGGGATGTGATGGTGGAGTCCATTACCGCCGCACTTACCGTGGTGCGTAGTCGCGCGAAGAGCCTCGGCATTCCGGCTGATTTCCATGAGAAGCGTGACATCCATATCCACATGCCCGAGGGGGCTACACCGAAGGACGGCCCCAGTGCGGGCATCGGCATGTGTACAGCCCTTGTGTCGGCCATGACGCAAATCCCTGTGCGTGCTGATGTCGCCATGACAGGGGAAATCACCCTGCGTGGCCAAGTGCTTGCAATCGGAGGTTTGAAAGAGAAATTGCTGGCGGCTCATCGGGGCGGTATCAAAACTGTGATCATTCCCGAAGAAAACGTCCGTGATTTGAAAGAAATCCCTGAAAACATCAAGCAGGATCTGAATATTAAACCCGTTAAATGGATTGACGAGGTCCTGCAAATTGCGCTGCAATACGCGCCGGAGCCCTTGCCCGATGCGGCTCCCGAGATGGTTGCAAAGGATGAAAAGCGCGAGCCTGATTCCAAGGAGCGAATCAGCACGCATTAGCCGGGGGGCTTTCTTGACACATTTTTCGAGCCCTTGTTATAAAGCGGCTCCTATGTGTCAGCAGGCCATCCAGCACCCGCTTTGCTTACACCGAAGAACTAAGAAACAAACTCAACAGATATAAGGGGACTTAAGAGTGAACAAGTCGGAACTGATTGATGCCATCGCCGCATCCGCTGATATCCCGAAAGCTGTCGCTGGCCGTGCGCTGGACGCAGTGATCGAATCCGTCACTGGCGCTCTGAAGGCTGGTGATTCCGTGGTGCTGGTAGGTTTCGGTACCTTCGCTGTCAAAGAGCGCGCTGCTCGCACTGGCCGCAACCCGCAGACTGGCAAGCCGATCAAGATCGACGCTGCCAAGATCCCCGGTTTCAAGGCTGGTAAAGCTCTGAAAGACGCCGTCAACTAAGCGTCCCTCTGGCTTTGCCCATCCGCTTCCGGACTAGCTCGGAGGCGGCTCGGGGAAGCAAGGCAGTCAGCCTGCCGAGGGGCAACCCTCCGGCTACCCCGACAGTTAAGAGAAGGCGCATCCTCGGATGCGCCTTTCTTTTATCCGGACCCAACTTTTACCCGCTCTGCACGGCTGTTTGAGTCAGTACAGTCGTTTCTGGGGGAACCATGCTGCAGAACATCAGGGACAATTCACAGGGGTGGATTGCCAAGACCATCATCGGCGTCATCATCGCTCTGCTGGCGCTGACCGGTTTCGATGCCATTTTCAATGCCACCAGCCATCGTCAGACGGCGGCCGAGGTCAATGGTGAGGAAATCTCCCAGAACCAACTGTCGCAAGCCGTGGACATGCAGCGTCGCCAGTTGATACAGCAGCTTGGTAAGGATTTCGATGCCTCCATGCTGGATGACAAGCTGCTGCGTGAAGCGGCCCTCAAGGGGCTGATCGACCGCAGCCTGCTGCTGCAGGGCGCCAAGAGCGCGCATTTTGCGTTTTCACAGCAGGCGATCGACCAACTGATCGTCCAGACGCCCGAGTTCCAGGACAACGGCAAGTTCAGTGCAGACCGCTTCGACATGGTCCTGCGCCAGATGGGCTACACCCGCCTGCAGTACCGCCAGGAGCTGGAGCGCGAGATGCTCATCGGCCAACTGCGTGCTGGCCTTGCCGGGAGCGGCTTCGTGACCGAAGACGAGGTTCGTGCCTTTGCCCGCCTGGAGAAGCAGACCCGCGATTTCGCCACCCTGACCTTCAAAGCCGACCTCAAGGCGACTCAAGTCAGTGATGACGAGATCAAGGCCTACTACGACGAGCACAAGGCCCAGTTCATGAGCTCAGAGCAGGTCGTGCTGGAGTACGTCGAGCTGAAGAAGGATGCGTTCTTCAGCCAAGTCTCTGTGAGCGATGACGAGCTCAAGGCCCAGTACGAGAAGGAAATCTCCAACCTGTCCGAGCAGCGTGACGCCGCTCATATCCTGGTAGAGGTCAACGACAAGCAGACCGAGGAACAGGCCAAGGCGAAGATCGACGAGATCAAGCAGCGCTTGAACAAGGGTGAAGATTTCGCTGCCCTGGCCAAGGAGTTCTCCGAGGACCCTGGTTCGGCTACCAACGGTGGTGATCTCGGCTTTGCCGGCCGTGGAGTCTACGAGCCTGCCTTCGAGGATGCCCTCTACGCCCTCAAGCAAGGCGAGGTCTCCGCACCGGTGCGCACGCCCTACGGCCTTCACCTGATCAAACTGCTGGCCGTTCAGGCGCCGGAGGTGCCCAGCTTTGCCAGCCTGAAGGACAAGATGGAGCGCGACCTCAAGGCGCAACGCGTTGAGCAGCGTTTCGTCGAAGTGACCAAGCAGTTGGAGGACTCCGCCTTCGAAGCCTCCGACCTGAGCCAGCCGGCACAGGAGCTGGGGCTTGAAGTGAAGATCAGCGCCCCCTTCGGTCGTGAAGGTGGTGAAGGCCTTGCTGCCAATCGCCAGGTCCTGCAGGCCGCCTTCAGCACCGAAGTGCTGGAAGACGGCGCCAACAGCTCGGCCATTGAGCTGGACCCGGAAACCGTCGTCGCCCTGCGCGTGAAGGAGCACAAGAAGCCCGAGCAGCTTGAGCTGGCTTCCGTGCAGGACAGCATTCGCCAGCACCTCCAGCAGGAGAAAGCCACCGAGGCCGTCAAGGCCAAGGGCGATGCCCTGCTGGCCAGCCTGCGCGAAGGCAAGACCCCGGTTGACCAGGCCCAGGACGGCCAGACCTGGAACGTGGTGGAAGCCGCCACCCGTGGCCAGGAGGGTGTCGATCCTTCCCTGCTGCAGGCCGTGTTCCGCATGCCCAAGCCGGCTGCTGCCGACAAGCCCAGCTTTACCTCCGTGGCGCTGAAGAACGGTGACTATGTACTGGTGCGCCTGAACGGTGTCAGCCAGCCCGACGAGACCCTGTCTGAGCAAGACAAGGCCATGTACAGCCGCTTCCTGGCGTCCCGCAGTGGCCAGCAGGATTTCGCGGCCTACCGTCGCCAGCTGGAAGCCGACGCGAAGATCGAGCGTTACTGATCGGTGTTGGTTGATGAAGAAACCGCCTTCGGGCGGTTTTTTTTCCCGCAGGAAATGAAAAGCCCGCACAGGGCGGCTCAGTTCGGCAGTGGGGGATCAGTCTTCAATTGGCCCCATGGCAGTGGTGTTGAAGCCGCCGTCCACGTAGAGGATCTCGCCACTTATACCCGAGGCCAGGTCTGAACAGAGGAAGGCCGCCGCATTGCCCACTTCCTCGATGGTCACGTTGCGGCGCAGGGGCGTCTGGCGCTCGTTTTCCGCCAGCATCTTGCGGAAGTGTTTGATGCCCGAGGCTGCCAGGGTGCGGATCGGGCCTGCGGAGATGGCGTTCACCCGGGTACCTTCCGCGCCCAGGCTGCTGGCCAGGTAACGGACGCCGGCCTCAAGGCTCGCCTTGGCCATGCCCATCACGTTGTAGTTGGGCAGTGTGCGCTCGGCGCCGAGGTAGGAGAGGGTGAGCAGGCTGCCCTGGCGGCCTTTCATCAGCGCGCGGCCAGCCTTGGCCAGGGCGATGAAGCTGTAGGCGCTGATGTCGTGGGCGATGCGGAAACCGTCGCGGCTGATGACCTCGGTGAAGTCGCCATCCAGTTGGTCGCCGGGGGCGAAGCCCACGGAATGGACAATCACGTCCAGACCATCCCAGCGCTTGCCCAGCGCCTCGAACACAGCGGCAATCTCTTCGTCGTGGGTGACGTCGCACGGGAAGCATAGGTCCGGGCCGGAGCCCCACTCTCGGGCGAGTTCCTCGACCCGACTACGCAGTTTGTCGTTCTGGTAGGTGAAGGCCAGCTCGGCGCCTTCCCGGTGCATGGCAGCGGCGATGCCCGAGGCGATGGACAGCTTGCTGGCTACCCCGACGATGAGGACGCGCTTGCCGGTGAGGAATCCCATGTGGCTGTTCTCCTGGATTCAGTGAGCGGTAGACGGGGCCAGGAAGGCGGCTTCCAGCAGTTGCCGGGTGTAGCTGTGTTGGGGGGCAGAGAAGATGGCTTCTGCCGGTCCTTGCTCCACCACCTGGCCGTGCTTGACCACCATCAGGTGATGGCTGAGGGCACGCACTACGGCGAGGTCGTGGCTGATGAACAGGTAGGTCAGGTTGTACTTGGCCTGTAGGTTGCGCAGCAGGTCGACCACCTGGCGCTGCACGGTGCGGTCCAGTGCTGAAGTGGGCTCGTCCAGCAGGATCAATGCAGGCTTGAGCACCAAGGCGCGGGCGATGGCGATGCGCTGGCGCTGGCCGCCGGAGAATTCATGGGGGTAGCGGTGGCGCGACTCCGGGTCGAGCCCCACCTCGCGCAGGGCTTCGATGATTGCAACTTCCTGCTCGGCTTCGCTGCCGATGCCGTGGATGCGCAGCCCCTCACCGACAATCTGGCCCACGCACATGCGTGGGCTGAGGCTGCCGAAGGGGTCCTGGAACACCACCTGCATCTGCCGGCGCAGCGGACGTACTTCCTTCTGCGAGAGCCCCTCGAGAGCCTGTCCCTGGAAACGGATCGCGCCCTGGCTGCCTAGTAAGCGGAGGATGGCCAGGCCCAGCGTCGACTTGCCGGAGCCGCTCTCGCCGACAATGCCCAGGGTCTGCCCCTGGCGCAGGGTGAAGCCGATGCCGTCCACCGCCTTCACGTGATCCACGGTCCGGCGCAGCAGGCCCTTGCGGATCGGGAACCATACCTTGAGGTCGTCCACTTCCAGCATGGTCGGCCCCTCAGTGGCGGGCACCGGGCCGCCACTGGGCTCGGCTGCCAGCAGCTCGCAGGTGTAGGGGTGCTGGGGGGCCTTGAACAGCGTCTGGCAGTCGGACTGCTCGACGATGCGGCCGCGCTGCATCACACACACCCGATGGGCCACCCGACGCACCAGGTTGAGGTCGTGGCTGATGATCAGCATCGCCATACCCAGGCGTGCCTGGAGGTCTTTGAGCAGATCGAGGATCTTCAGTTGCACGGTCACATCGAGGGCGGTGGTGGGCTCGTCGGCAATCAGCAGTTCCGGCTCGTTGGCCAGGGCCATGGCGATCATCACCCGCTGGCGCTGCCCGCCCGACAGCTCGTGGGGGAGGGCGCGCAGGCGTTTCGCCGGCTCGGGAATGCCGACCAGCTCCAGCAGCTCCAGGGTCCGTCGGGTGGCCGCCTTGCCGGTCAGGCCCTTGTGCAGGGCCAGTACCTCGTTGATCTGCTTCTCGATGCAGTGCAGCGGGTTCAGTGAGGTCATCGGCTCCTGGAACACCATGGCGATGCGATTGCCACGGATGCCGCGCATGCGCGCCTCCGGGAGCTTGAGCAGGTCGTCGCCGTTATAGCGGATATGCCCGCTCGGGTGGCTGGCGAGCGGGTAGGGGAGTAGGCGCAGGATGGAGTGCGCCGTTACCGACTTGCCGGAGCCACTCTCGCCCACCAGGGCCAGGGTTTCGCCCTTGCAGATATCAAAGCTCACCCCTTCCACCACCGTCTGTGTTGTTTTGCCGGCACTGAAGGCGACGGAGAGGTCGCGGATTTCGATCAGGTTCTCGCTCATCTCACTTCCTCGGGTCGAAGGCATCGCGGGCGGCTTCGCCGATGAACACCAGCAGCGTCAGCATCAGGCCCAGCACGGCGAACGCGCTGATGCCCAGCCAGGGCGCCTGCAGGTTGGACTTGCCCTGGGACACCAGCTCACCCAGGGACGGTGCGCCCGGGGGCAGACCGAAGCCGAGGAAGTCCAGTGCCGTCAGGGTGCCGATGGCGCCGGTGAGGATGAAGGGCAGGAAGGTCATGGTGGAGACCATGGCATTGGGCAGAATGTGGCGGAACATGATCGCGCCGTTCTGCATGCCGAGCGCCCGCGCAGCGCGCACGTATTCCAGGTTGCGGCCGCGGAGGAACTCGGCGCGCACCACGTCCACCAGGCTCATCCAGGAGAACAGCAGCATGATGCCCAGCAACCACCAGAAGTTCGGCTGCACGAAGCTGGCCAGGATGATCAGCAGGTAGAGCACCGGCAGCCCGGACCAGATCTCCAGGAAGCGCTGCCCGGCCAGGTCCACCCAGCCGCCGTAGAAGCCCTGCAGGGCACCCGCGGTAACGCCGATCACCGCGCTCAGCAGGGTCAGGGTCAGGGCGAACAGTACCGAAACGCGGAAGCCGTAGATGACCCGGGCGAGCACATCGCGGGCCTGGTCGTCGGTGCCCAGCAGGTTTTCGGCGGACGGCGGCGCGGGAGCGGGGACCTTCAGGTCGTAGTTGATGGTGCCGTAGCTGAAGGGGATCGGCGGCCAGTACATCTCGCCGTCGCGCGCGGCGATCAGTTCCTTCATGTACGGGCTGCGGTAGTTGGCTTCCAGCGGAAACTCGCCGCCGAAGGTGGTTTCCGGGTAGCGCTTGAAGGCGGGGAAGTACCACTCACCGTCGTAGCGGATGGCCAGGGGCTTGTCGTTGGCGATCAGCTCCGCACCCAGGCTGAGGACGAACAGCGCGAGGAACAGCCAGAGGGACCACCAGCCACGTTTGTTGGCCTTGAAGCGCTCGAAGCGACGGCGGTTGATGGGCGATAGGCGCATGTCAGCCCTCCCGGCTTTCGAAGTCGATGCGCGGATCGACGAGGGTGTAGGTGACGTCGCCGATGAGCTTCACCAAAAGGCCCAGCAACGTGAAGATGAACAGCGTACCGAACACCACCGGGTAGTCGCGGTTGACCGCCGACTCGAAGCTCAGCAGGCCCAGGCCGTCGAGGGAGAAGATCACCTCGATCAGCAGCGAGCCGGTGAAGAACAGGCCGATGAAGGCCGCCGGGAAACCGGCGATGATCAGCAGCATGGCGTTGCGGAACACGTGGCCATAGAGCACGCGGTTCTCCGAAAGGCCCTTGGCGCGCGCGGTAATCACGTACTGCTTGTTGATTTCGTCGAGGAAACTGTTCTTGGTGAGGAAGGTGAGGGTGGCGAAGTTGCCGATCACCAGGGCCGTCACCGGCAGGGCCAGGTGCCAGAAGTAGTCGAGCACCTTGCCGCCCAGGCTCAGTTCGTCGAAGTGGTTGGAGGTCAGCCCGCGCAGCGGGAACCAGTCGTAGTAGCTGCCGCCGGCGAACAGCACGATCAACAGGATGGCGAAGAGGAAGGCGGGAATCGCGTAGCCGACGATGATCGCAGTGCTGGTCCAGACGTCGAACACGCTGCCGTGCCGCACCGCCTTGGCAATGCCCAGGGGGACCGAGACCAGGTACATGATCAGGGTGCTCCAGAGGCCGAGGGAGATGGACACCGGCATCTTCTCCAGAATCAGGTCGGTGACCTTGGCGTCGCGGAAGAAGCTGTTGCCGAAATCGAAATGCAGGTAGTTCTTCACCATCAGCCAGAAGCGTTCCGGCGCTGGCTTGTCGAAGCCGTACATCTTCTCGATTTCCTTGATCAGCTCCGGGTCCAGGCCCTGGGCACCGCGGTAGTTGGAGCCGGCCACCGAGACCTCGCCGCCGCCTCCGGAGATGCGCCCGGTGGCACCGCCGGAGGCGGCGTCGAAGCCTTCCAGCTTGGCGATCATCTGTTCCACCGGTCCGCCGGGGGCGGCCTGGATGATGATGAAGTTGATCAGCAGGATGCCGAACAGGGTGGGGATGATCAGCAGCAGGCGCCGCAGGATGTAGGCGAGCATCAGCGGGCGTCCTGTTGCGGTTCGGTGGCCGGGGCCTCGGGAGCGTCCGTTGCCTCAGCGGCGGGCGTTGCACCGGGCTTCTGCCACCAGGTGAACAGGCCGAGGTCGTACTGCGGCGTTGCGGCAGGGCGTTGGAGCGGGTCCCAGTAGGCGACGCGCCAGGTGTCGACGTAATAGTTGGGAATGGCGTAGTGCCCCCACAGCAGGACCCGGTCCAGCGCCCGCGCATGGTCGATCAGGCTCTGTCGGGAGTCGGCGCGGATCAGGCCTTCCACCAGGGTGTCTACCGCCGGATCGCGCAGGCCGATGAAGTTGCGACTGCCAGGGCTCTCGGCGCTGCGGGAGTGCCAGAACTCCATCTGTTCGTTGCCTGGCGAGTTCGACTGGCCCCAGGTGGCGGGAATCATGTCGTAGTCCCGCGAGCGCAGGCGGGTCATGTACTGGGAGACGTCGACACGACGGATCACCAGTTCGATGCCCAACTCGGCCAGGTTGCGCTTGAACGGCAGGATCACCCGCTCCAGGTTGGCCTGGGCAATCATGATTTCGAAGCTCAGCGGCTTGCCGTCCGGCCCTACCATGCGGTCATTCTCGATGTGGTAGCCGGCTTCGGTGAGCAGCTTGTAGGCGTGGCGCTTCTGGTTGCGGATGATGCCGCTGCCATCGCTGACCGGTAGCTGGAAGGGCTGGGTGAAGACCTCGTCGGGGATCTTGCCACGCAAGGGCTCGAGGATCTTCATCTCGGCTTCGGCTGGCAGGCCGCTGGCGGCCATCTCGGAATTCTCGAAATAGCTGCGGGTACGCTTGTAGGCGCCGAAGAACAGTTGGCGGTTGGTCCATTCGAAGTCGAACAGCGAGGCGATGGCCTCGCGCACGCGGCGATCCTGGAACACCGGCCGGCGAATATTGAAGGCGAAGGCCTGCATGCCCACTGGGCTGTGGTTGGGGATGGCCACCTGGGTGATATGCCCCTTGCGCAAGGCCGGGCAGTCGTAGCCGGTGGCCCAGTCCTTGGCGGAATACTCCAGATTGAAGTCGAACTGCCCGGCCTTGAAGGCTTCCAGGGCGACGGACATGTCGCGGTAGTAGTCGACGCTGACAACGTCGAAGTTGTAGTAGCCACGGACCACCGGCAGATCCTTGCCCCACCAGTTCTTGACCCGCTCGAAACGGATCGAGCGCCCGGCTTCCACCTGGGTGATGCGGTAGGGGCCACTGCCCAGGGGCGGTTCCAGGGAGGACTTGGCGAAGTCGCGGGTGCTCCACCAGTGCTTGGGCAGGATCTGGATCTGCCCGAGGATCAGCGGCAACTCGCGGTTGCCCGGGTGCTTGAAGTCGAAGCGCACGCGCTGGGCGTCTTCGGCCACCACCTTGTCCACGTCGGAATAGTAGTGGCGGTACATCGGATCGCCGTGCTGCAGCAGGGTCTGGAAGGTGAAGACCACGTCCTCGCTGGTCACCGGGGTGCCGTCGTTGAAGCGGGCCTTGGGGTTGAGGTAGAAGCGCACGAAGCTGTTGTCCGGTGCTTTCTCGATCTTCTCCGCCAGCAGGCCGTACTCGGTGAACGGCTCGTCCGGGGAGTGGAAGGTCAGGGAGTCGTAGATCAGCCCCAGCTGGCTGGCCGACGTGCCCTTCGGAATGAAGGCGTTGAGGCTGTCGAAGCCGCCATAGCTTGCCAAGCGCAGGGTGCCGCCCTTGGGGGCGTCCGGGTTGACCCAGGCGAAATGCTTGAAGCCCACCGGGTACTTGGGCGTTTCGTCATACAGCGTTATGGCGTGCCGAGGTTCGCTCTGGGCCAGGCCGGCAAGGCCAAGCAGCAGGGCGCCGCAGCCGGCCAGGCACCAGGTGCGCAGGGAGTTCGTGCTCATCGGGTGTTCTCCGTGGGCTTCTGCCACCACGCACGCAGGCCCAGGGTGTAGGGCGGCGTGGTGACGAAGGCGAACCGGTTGCGGTACGCCAGGCGATGGTAGTTGAGGTACCAGTTGGGAATGCTGTAGTGCTGCCACAGCAGCGTGCGGTCCAGTGCGCGGCCGGCGGCCACCTGCTCGTCGCGAGTGCGGGCGCCCAGCAGGCGCTCCAGCAGGGCATCCACCACCGGGTCGGCGACGCCGGCGTAGTTCTTGCTGCCCTTCACGCCGACCTGGCTGGAATGGAAGTACAGAGACTGTTCCAGTCCGGGGCTGAGGCTCTGGGGCAGGGTCATGAGGATCATGTCGTAGTCGTAGTGGTCCAGACGCTGCTTGTACTGGGCACGGTCGACGGTTCGCAGGGTCACGTCGATGCCGATGCCTGCCAGGTTCTCGGTGTAGGGCTGGAGGATGCGCTCAAGGTTGGGGTTGACCAGCAGGATCTCGAAGCGCAGCGGCTCGCCACGGGTGTTCAACAGGCGCTGGCCGGAGAGCTTCCAGCCGGCCTCGCCCAGTAGACCCAGCGCCCGGCGCAGGGTTTCACGCGGGATGCCACGCCCGTCGGTCGTCGGCACGTTGAAGGGCTCAGTGAACAACTGTGCCGGCAATTGTGCGCGGTAGGGAGAAAGCAGCAGCCACTCCTGGCCCTCGGGCTTGCCGGTGGCGGTGAACTCGCTGTTGGGGTAGTAGCTGTTGGCACGCAGGTAGGCGTTGTTGAACAGCGCGCGGTTGGTCCATTGGAAGTCGAACATCAGCCCCATGGCCTCGCGCACGCGGCGGTCCTGGAACACTTTGTGGCGGGTGTTCATGAACAGGGCCTGGGTCTGGGTGGGGATCTGGTGCGGGATTTCGGCGCGGATCACATCGCCCCGGACCACGGCCGGGAAGCGGTAGCCGTTGGCCCAGTTCTTCGCCTGATGCTCGATGTAGAAGTCGAATTCGCCGGCCTTGAAGGCTTCGAAGGCGACGTTGGCGTCGCGATAGAACTCCACTTCGACCCGGTTGAAGTTGTATTTGCCCCGGTTTACCGGCAGGTCCTTGCCCCACCAGTCCTTGACCCGTTCGAACACCAGCCCGCGTCCGGGACGGACCTGGGTGATGCGGTAGGGGCCGCTGCCCAGCGGTGGCTCGAAGGTGGTGGCCTTGAAATCACGATCCTTCCAATAGTGCTGCGGCAGTACCGGCAGCTCGCCGAGGCGCAGGATCAGCAGCGGGTTGCCGGCGCGCTTGAGGACGAAGCGGATGCGGTGGCGGTTGAGGATGTCGACCCGCTTCACTTCTTGCAGGCTGGTGCGGTACTGGGGGTGGCCGTTGCCGATCAGCGTGCGGTAGGAGAAGGCCACGTCGTAGGCCGTGATCGGCTTGCCGTCGTGAAAACGCGCTTCGGGGCGCAGGTTGAAGACGACCCAGCTGCGGTCCTCGCTGTACTCGACGCTGGAGGCGATCAGGCCATAGCTGGAGGCCGGTTCGTCTCCCGAAGGATCATAGATGCCGGTGCCGACCATCAGCGGCTCGTTGAGCTCGGAGATGCCGTACTGCAGGAAGTTCGGCGTGGCCACCGGGCTGGTGCCCTTGAAAGTGTAGGGGTTGAGGGTGTCGAAGGTACCGAAGGCCATCAGCCTCAGCGTGCCGCCTTTGGGGGCCTCGGGGTTGACCCAGTCGAAGTGGGTGAAGCTGGCGGGGTACTTCAGGCCGCCGAACTGGGCATAGCCATGGCTCTCGCTGAGTGTCGCGCTCGCGCCTGCGCTGGCGAGCAGGCCGATCAGCAGGAGAAGGAGGTGACGCATCAGGTGGGGATCCGGTCCGTGGTGCGCTGGGAAGGGGGTGTGCCGTGAGCCGTGCAACGCTTGGAAACCTCGCGTGATGCAGCCACTGGCGGCCTTGTCCTGTGTCGCCGAAAGGACAGTAGGACGGGCGTTCTGGCCGGTACAGTAACAGCTTGTATCCACTGGAAAAAGGTCCGCCCAGAGTGGGGCCGGCCAGCCTTTTGACTACACTTTTCCAAAACGTGCGGGGGTTCCTCATCTTGGGTTTACGCAGCCATGGTTTGCAGTCATGGATCGACAGGCTCACTCAGGCGGATTTGCCTGCTCTAGCGGCGGTCGTCTTCGACCTCCACAGTCTTGCCCGGCGCGATCACGCGTCCGTCCAGCAATTGGCCGACGTGCTGCTGCGTGATGCCGCGCTGACCGCCAAGGTCCTTCGGGTGGGCAACAGTGCGTACTACAACCCTTCCCAGGAGCCGATTCGCACGATCTCCCGCGCCATCGTGCTGATCGGTTTCGAGAACGTTCGCCTTATCGGCCTTTCCCTCAGCCTGATCGACGGTCTGCTGACCCGCGCCCCTCGTGAGCAGTTGCAGGAGCTGCTGGCGCGCTCGTTCCATGCCGCCGTGCAGGCACGCAACATCGCCGGCTATGTGATCAGTCGTGACCAGGAGGAGGTGTTCATCGCCGCACTGCTCTATCGCCTCGGGGAACTGGCGTTCTGGGGCTGCGCAGGGGAGCAGGCCGACGAGCTTGCTCAGGCCCTTGCACAACCCGGTGCAGACGAAGAGCAGACAGTGCGCGAGGTGTTGGGCACCAGCTTCCGCCACCTCACCATCGGGCTGATCAAGAGCTGGAGCCTGGGGGAAGTGGCAGCGTTGGCTCGCGGTGGCGGCGCCCAGGCCGATCCGGCCGTGAGGGCTGTGACACTTGGGGTACAGATCAGCGAGGCGGCGCTGGAGGGCTGGGACTCGCCGCAGATGGCGATGCTGATCCCGCAGATGGCGCAGTTCATCGGTGTATCCCCCGAGGAGGCGATGCAGCAGGTGCTGGCCAGTGCCGATGAGACGGTGAAGGTGGCGGCGACCTTCGGCGCCAGCCGCCTGTGTGCGCTCATTCCGCCCACTGACCCTGAGCAGTTGCTGGTGCAGCAGGCCCAGCGCAAGGCACGCCAGCTCCAGCCCGACCTGCTGCTGATGCAGCAGGCCCTGCAGGACCTGGGCATGATGGTGTCCCGCCAGGCGGATGTGGGCCTGATTCTCGACACGCTGGCGCGCGGCCTGCATCTTGGCGTGGGCTTGGAGCGTGTGATGGTGGCGGTTCTTGCCGACCGCCAGACCTGTTTCCGCGTCAAGCGGGTCGCGGGCGAGGCGGCGGAGGATTGGCGGCAGGGCTTCGAGCTACCGGTCGAGCAGCCGGAACAGCCTCACTTGTTCAGCTACGTGCTGCGTAGCCGCGAGCCGTTATGGATGGGCACTCCCGCCACTTGCAGCCTGAACGACCTGATGACCCAGCCCATGCGCCGCTGGTTCGGCCAGGGGATGTTCTTTATCGCGCCATTGTTCGCCGGGGCGCGCCCGATCGGCGTGATCTACGCTGACTGCCGCCCTTCGGGGCGTGCGTTGAAGCCTGAGCAGTTCGTCGCCTTTCAGCGCTTCGCCCAGTTGGCTGGGCGCTGTCTGGCGGCGATCGGCAAGCCTCAGGGGAGGTAGAGGGTCAGGGTCTGGCCCGGCTTCAGGGCGTGCCCGCTTCGGGGATTCCAGCGCTGGATGTGCTTCATCTCCACATTGAAGCGCTTGGCGATGACGTACAGCGAATCCCCTTTCTTCACCTTGTAGTAGGTCACCGCGTCACGGCCTGCCTTGTCGGTCATCGCCACGGTACGGGTGGTGGTGCGGGTGCTGCTGGTGCCCTGCAGGGCGAGGGTCTGGCCGATTTTGAGGTGGGTGCCGTTCAGGCGGTTCCAGCGCTTGAGGTCATTCACGTGGACGCCGGTCTGCTTGGCGATCTGCCAGAGGTTGTCACCGTTGCGGACCTTGTAGATACGCGCCTTGGCGGCCGGCTCGTTACGGGCCAGGTTCTGGAACACCGGCTGGGCTGGGGTGCGGCCGGCTTCCACCGGGATGCTGAGGCTCTGGCCCACGCGCAGGCGGCTCCCTGAGAGGCCGTTGATTTCCTTGATGCTGGCGACGCTCACCTGGTAGCGGTTGGCGATGGCCTGCAGGTTGTCGCCGCTGCGCACGCGGTACTCCTGCCACTCCACCAGGTCCTGGGGCGCGAGGGTAGACAGGCTGGCCAGCAGTTGCTCGGCCTTCTGGGTCGGTACCAGCAATTGCTGCGGGCCGTCCATGGTGATGCGGCGCTTGAAGGCGGGGTTGAGCTGATAAAGCTCATCCGCGTCCAGGTCGGCCATTGCCGCCACGCGGGACAGGTCCATGCGCTGCTTGAGTTCCACCACCTCGAAATAGGGCTCGTTGGCCACGGGGCTCAGGGCGATGCCGTAGGCGTCGGGGGCCAGGACCACTTGCGAAAGGGCCAACAGCTTGGGCACGTAGTCGCGGGTTTCCTTAGGGAGTGGCAGGTTCCAGTAGTCGGTGGGCAGGCCCACTTTCTCGTTGCGCTCGATGGCGCGGCTCACGGTGCCTTCCCCGGCGTTGTAGGCGGCGAGGGCCAGCAGCCAGTCACCGTTGAACATCTCGTGCAGGCGGCCGAGGTAATCGAGGGCAGCGTTGGTCGAGGCGGTGATGTCGCGCCGGCCGTCGTACCAGTTGGTCTGGCGCAGGTTGAAGTGACGCCCGGTGGAGGGGATGAACTGCCACAGACCCACCGCGTCTGCGCGGGAGTAGGCGAAGGGGTTGTAGGCGCTCTCGATGACCGGCAGCAGCGCCAGCTCCAGCGGCATCTCACGCTCTTCGAGGCGTTCGACGATGTAGTGGATGTAGGGGTTGCTGCGTTGCGACGCCTTCTCGACGAAGGACGAGTTGCTGACGAACCAGAGGCGCTGTTGCTCGATGCGCGGGTTGACGCCGATCTCGTCCTGCAGGGCGAAGCCCTTGCGCATGCGCTCCCAGATGTCCTGTGGTTCCTGCTCGACCTGCGCCTCTTCCTGCCACTGGGTCTGCTGGTGCAGCTTGGCCGCCAGTACCTTCTCCTGGCTGTCGTCCTCGGGGCGGTGGCCCATGCTCTGGCAGCCGGTAAGGGCGGCTGCGGAGACCAGCAATACAGCCCTTACGGCTCTTGCCAATGCGTCTAGATCAAGGGTTTTCGGCGGCGTAGACGGCATTGGTCGCTGGGCTTTTCCGGGAAAAAAGATCGGGCGATTCTAGGAACCGACCCGGGGGTGGTCAAGTTTTCACCAGCTCGAATGTGACCTGAAGGGCGTTTCAGAACGTGTCCTTCCAACTCCTCAGGGTGGCGAACACCGCTGCCGGGGCGGTGTGGTGGCTGCCGCTCCGTTTGTCGGCTGCTGAGATCACCGAGGCTTCCCCGACCCGCAGGAACGGGTTGGTGGCGCGCTCCAGGGCAATGCTGGAAGGCAGGCTGATGCCGTCATCCTCGCGCAGGCGGCGCACGGCCTCGAAGCGTTGCTCAATCGCCAGGTTGCCCGGCTCGACGGCGCAGGCGAAGCGCAGGTTGCCGAGGGTGTACTCGTGGGTGCAGTAGACGCGGGTCGGGGCGGGGAGGGCGGCGAGGCGAGACAGGGCCGCGTGCATCTGCTCGGCGGTGCCCTCGAAGAGGCGTCCGCAACCGGCGGCGAACAGGGTATCGCCACTGAACAGCAGCGGTGCGGTGGCGTCGTCGTGGAAGTAGGCGATATGGCCCAGGGTGTGGCCGGGAACGTGGAGCACCTCGAACGTCAGGCCGAGCACCTCGATGCGCTCGCCGTCTTCCAGCGCCCGATCCCGCGCCGGGATGGTCTCGTGGGCCGGTCCGTACACCGTGGCGCCGGTGCGAGCCTTCAGCTCGGCCACCCCACCCACATGGTCGCCGTGGTGGTGGGTGATCAGGATGTCGCTGAGGGCCCAGCCGGGGTGTGCCTCCAGCCAGGCCAGCACGGGGGCGGCGTCGCCGGGGTCGACCACCGCACAGCGTCGTTCGGTCGCATCCTGCAACAGCCAGATATAGTTGTCGGAGAAGGCACGGATGGGGTCGATCTGTATCATGGGCCGCTCGCCTGTCTGTCAGCAAAAGCGCATCTTAGGGGCCGTGCCCCAGGGCGTCGAGCCGGTGTGGGCAGTGCCCGTCGTGCTGCCCGGATCGGCGGCCCCCGTGTCCATCACCAGGAGGTTTCCGTGAACAGGCCACCCATCGCCCAGGCCGATCCTGCCTGGCTCGAGTTGATCGAGGACGCCCGCACCTGGTTCTCCGGCCCGCTGGGTGGGCTGATGCTGTTCGAGGAGCAGCGCCTGCTCGAGGACGAACTGGGGCGTTATTTCGGCGGCTACCTGGTTCACTACGGCCCCCGCGCTGAACTGCCGCCGGGGGCGCAGCAGATCCAGCGCAGCGTCCATCTGGGCGCGCCATTGTCGGGGGTGGAGATCGCCTGCGATGAGAGCGCCTGGCCCCTCTCCGAACACGCTGCCGATGTGGTGGTGCTGCAGCATGGGCTGGATTTCAGCCTCTCGCCCCATGGCCTGCTGCGTGAGGCCGCGCGCAGTGTGCGCCCTGGCGGGCACCTGCTGATCGTCGGGGTCAACCCCTGGAGCGCCTGGGGCGTGCGTCATTACTTCGCCGGGGACGCCCTGGGCAAGGCCCGCTGCATCGCGCCGAGCCGGGTCGCCGACTGGCTCAACCTGCTGGGCTTCGCGCTGGAGAAACGCCGCTTCGGGTGCTATCGTCCGCCGCTCGCTTCACCGGCCTGGCAGTCGCGCCTGGCCTGGATGGAGCGCTGGGGCGGCGCCGGGCAGTGGCTCGGTGCCGGCTTCTATCTGCTGGTGGCGCGCAAGTTGGTAGTCGGCCTTCGCCCGTTGCGCCAGAGTCGACGCGAGCCCATGGGCAAGCTGATTCCCATGCCGGTGGCGAAGGTCAGCCGGCGCGATTCGAAACACGAGGCATAAGTGACAGAACGGGTCGAGATGTACACCGACGGGGCCTGCAAGGGTAACCCCGGTCCCGGTGGCTGGGGCGTATTGCTCGTCTACAAGGGCGCCGAGAAGGAGCTCTGGGGGGGCGAACACGACACCACCAACAACCGTATGGAGCTGATGGCTGCGATTGCCGGTCTGGTGGCGCTCAAGCGGCCGTGCCAGGTGCGTCTGGTCACCGACTCCGAATACGTGATGCGCGGCATCCAGGAATGGCTCCCCAACTGGAAGAAGCGCGGCTGGAAGACGGCCGCCAAGCAACCGGTGAAGAACGCCGACCTGTGGCAGTTGCTGGACGAGCAGGTCAGCCGCCACCAGGTGGAATGGCAGTGGGTGCGCGGGCACACCGGTCATCCGGGCAACGAGCGCGCCGACCAGTTGGCGAACCGGGGTGTCAGCGAGCTGGGCCCCCGTTAGAATGCGCCATCGCAATACCGCCTCCTGATCCAGACCCTCCACCCCACGGGCATCGAACATGCGTTACGTAGTACTGGATACCGAAACCACCGGCATGCCGGTGACCGATGGCCACCGCATCATCGAGATCGGTTGCGTCGAGCTTGAAGGGCGCCGCCTCACCGGTCGCCACTTCCACCAATACCTGCAGCCCGACCGCGAAGTGGACGAAGGCGCCATCGCCGTTCACGGCATCACCAACGAGTTCCTGGTGGGCAAGCCGCGCTTCAAGGACGTCGCCGACGAGTTCTTCGAATTCATCAAGGGCGCCGAGCTGATCATCCACAACGCGGCGTTCGACATCGGTTTCATCAACAACGAGTTCGCCCTGCTGGGGCAGAGCGACCGTTCCGACATCGCCGAGCATTGCGGCGTGATCGACACCCTGATGATGGCGCGCGAGCGCCATCCGGGGCAGCGCAACAACCTCGACGCCCTGTGCAAGCGCTACGACGTCGACAACTCCGGCCGTGACCTCCACGGCGCACTGCTCGACGCCGAGATCCTCGCTGACGTCTACCTGGCGATGACCGGTGGTCAGACCAACCTGTCCCTGGCGGGCGAGGGCGGTGACGAGGGCGGTCGGCCCCAGGCCTCGCCCATCCGCCGCATTCAGGGCCGTGCGCCCGGCCGCGTTCTGCGGGCCAGCGAAGCGGAGCTGGCAGCTCACCTGGAGCGGCTGGCGGTGATCGAGAAGGCCTCCGGCGGCCCGGCCCTGTGGGCCAAGCTGGAGGCACCGACTACGCCCGAGGCGTGAGCAGCGCCGATTTCACCGGCGCGACCTTTTCTTACAGGTGCTAGCGCCGGGGGTTACGCGACTCCCGGCGAGCTTCTACCCTGGCGTCCTGGGCGGGATGGACCCGCCGTACCGGGACGTCCTCATGTACAAAGACCTGAAGTTCCCCATCCTCATCGTCCACCGCGATATCAAGGCCGATACCGTCGCGGGGGAGCGCGTGCGCGGCATCGCCCACGAACTGGAGCGGGACGGTTTCGTTATCCTCTCCACCGCCAGTTCCGCCGAGGGGCGTATCGTCGCCTCCACCCATCATGGGCTGGCCTGCATCCTGGTGGCCGCGGAGGGCGCCGGGGAGAACCAGCGCCTGCTGCATGACGTGGTCGAGCTGATCCGCGTCGCCCGGGTGCGAGCGCCGCAATTGCCGATCTTCGCCCTGGGTGAACAGGTCACCATCGAGAACGCCCCCGCCGAAGCGATGGCCGACCTCAACCAGCTGCGCGGCTTGCTGTACCTGTTCGAAGACACCGTGCCGTTCCTCGCGCGCCAGGTGGCGCGGGCTGCGCGCACCTACCTGGAGGGGTTGCTGCCGCCGTTCTTCCGCGCGCTGGTGGAGCACACCGCGCAGTCCAACTATTCCTGGCACACGCCCGGCCACGGCGGTGGCGTTGCTTACCGCAAGAGCCCGGTGGGGCAGGCCTTCCACCAGTTCTTCGGCGAAAACACCCTGCGTTCCGACCTCTCGGTGTCGGTGCCCGAGCTGGGTTCGCTGCTGGACCACACCGGACCGCTTGCCGAGGCAGAGGCGCGGGCGGCGCGGAACTTCGGCGCGGACCACACCTTCTTTGTCATCAACGGCACCTCCACCGCCAACAAGATCGTCTGGCACTCCATGGTCGGTCGCGATGACCTGGTGCTGGTAGACCGCAACTGCCACAAGTCGATCCTCCATTCGATCATCATGACCGGCGCGATCCCGCTGTACCTGATGCCGGAGCGCAACGAGCTGGGCATCATCGGACCAATACCCCTGAGCGAATTCAGTCGCGAATCGATCCAGGCGAAGATCGACGCCAGCCCGCTGGCCCGCGGACGGGAGCCGAGGGTGCGCCTGGCGGTGGTGACCAACTCCACCTACGACGGGCTCTGCTATAACGCCGAGCTGATCAAGCAGACCCTGCGCGACAGCGTCGAGGTGCTGCACTTCGACGAGGCCTGGTACGCCTACGCGGCCTTCCACGAGTTCTACGCCGGCCGCTACGGCATGGGCACCGCGCGAGGGGCGGGCGGCCCGCTGGTGTTCACCACCCACTCCACCCATAAACTGCTGGCGGCCTTCAGCCAGGCCTCGATGATCCATGTGCAGGACGGCGAGACCCGCCAGTTGGACCGTGATCGCTTCAACGAAGCGTTCATGATGCACATCTCCACCTCACCCCAGTACGGGATCATCGCTTCGCTGGACGTTGCCTCCGCCATGATGGAGGGCCCCGCCGGGCGCTCGCTGATCCAGGAAACCTTCGACGAGGCCCTGAGTTTCCGACGTGCCCTGGCCAACGTCGGGCAGAACCTGGCCGAGGACGACTGGTGGTTCAGCATCTGGCAGCCGCCGAAGGTGGAAGGGCGCGACCAGGTCAGCACCCCCGATTGGCTGTTGCAGCCCCAGGCTGACTGGCACGGCTTCGGCGAGGTGGCCGACGACTACGTGCTGCTCGACCCGATCAAGGTCACCCTGGTGATGCCGGGCCTGACTGCCGACGGACGTTTGGGCGAACGCGGCATTCCGGCGGCGGTGGTCGGCAAGTTTCTCTGGGAGCGCGGGCTGGTGGTGGAGAAGACCGGCCTGTATTCCTTCCTGGTGCTGTTCTCCATGGGCATCACCAAGGGCAAGTGGAGCACCTTGCTCACCGAACTGCTGGAGTTCAAGCGGCTCTACGACGCCAATGCGCCGCTGATCACCGCCTTGCCGTCCATCGCCCGTGCCGGTGGTGCCCGCTACCAGGGGCTCGGCCTGCGTGACCTGTGCGACGAACTCCACGGCTGTTACCGCGACAACGGCACCGCGCGGGCGATGCGGCGCATGTACACCACCCTGCCGGTCGCCGCCATGAAACCGGCGGACGCCTACGACAAGCTGGTGCGCGGCGACGTAGAGGCGGTGCCGCTGGATGCGCTGCAAGGGCGCATCGCGGCGGTGATGCTGGTGCCCTACCCGCCGGGTATCCCGCTGATCATGCCGGGGGAGCGCTTCACTGAAGAGACCCGTTCGATCATCGACTACCTGGCCTTCGCTCGGACGTTCGACGAGTCCTTCCCCGGTTTCGACTCCGATGTGCACGGCCTGCAGCAGCAGGACACCCCGCAGGGCCACTGCTATACCGTTGATTGCATCAAGGAGTGACTCGGCCTGGGGGCGCGATGAGCGACGAGCGAACGGCGGTGAGGCGGGGCGGTGGCATGGGGTTCTGGACCTGCACTGCCCTGGTGGTGGGGAACATGATCGGGTCGGGCGTTTTCCTGCTGCCCTCCAGCCTGGCGGCCTATGGCGGGCTCAGCCTGTTCGGCTGGCTGATCTCCAGCACCGGTGCGGTCATCCTCGCGCTCATCTTCGCCCGGCTGGCGCGGCTCGCGCCCGGGGCGGGTGGCCCCTACGCCTACACCCGTGATGGCTTTGGTCCGTTCGCCGGCTACCTTTGCGCCTGGACCTATTGGAAGGCGGCCTGGATCGGCAACGCGGCCATCGCCGTGACCCTGGTGGGCTACCTGCAGGTGTTCTTCCCGGCCTTGCGCGACCCGGTGCTCACTGTGTTGGTGGCCATCGGTGCCATCTGGCTGTGCACCCTGATCAACCTGCGGGGCATCGGCGCCTTCGGTGTGGCACAGAACATCCTCACCGCGCTTAAGCTGATCCCGCTGCTGCTGGTGGGCATTCTCGGCTGGTTCTCGTTTCATCCCGAGTACCTGCGCATCCCCACACCGGAGGAGCTGCCGCCGGGAACCGGGGGCTACGCCAAGGCGATCGCCACCACGGCGGCGCTGACGCTGTGGTCCTTTATCGGCCTGGAGTCCGCCACCGTACCGGCGGACGATGTCCGCGATCCGCGCCGCACCATTCCCCGTGCCACGGTGTTCGGCACCCTGGTGGCGGCGGCCGTCTACATCCTCTCCATCACTGCCGTGCAGGGCACGTTGCCGCCTGAAGAGTTGGCTCGCTCCAGCGCACCGTTTGCCGATGCGGCGCGGGTGCTGGTGGGGGAGTGGGGCTACCACCTGGTCGCGGCCGGGGCGGTGATCGCCTGCCTGGGGGCGCTCAATGGCTGGGTGCTGCTGCAGGGGCAGATCCCCATGGCCACCGCCCGCGACGGGCTGCTGCCCCATTCGCTCGGCCAGACCAACCGCTGGGGGGCGCCGGCCAACGGGCTGCTGGTCTCGGCAGTGCTAGTGACCGCCTTGGTGTTCGTCGATGGTCAGGGCGAGCTGGTGGACGTGTTCAACGTCATCATCCTGCTCGGCACCATGACCGGCGTCGTGCCCTACGCCTTCTGCACCGCCGCGCTGCTGCAGTGGCTGGCAGTCAAGCCCGAGGCATTCAGCGAGTGTGAGCGCGGTTGGGCCCTGCTGTTGGGGTCACTGGGCTTCGTGTACGCCATCTGGGCGCTCTACGGCACCGGCGAGCAGGCGATCTTCTGGGGCTTCCTGGTACTGATGGCCGGTATCCCGCTATACAGCTGGCGGCAGTGGCGAAACCGTGTGGAAGGCGCAAGGACAAGTGGTTGAAGGTCGATGGCGTGGCCTGCTTCACAGAGGCCACCTTCGACTTTCGGTGTCCGCTTGTTATAGTTGCCGGGTTTGGAATTCCGCACTTTTCATAGGCCAGCAGCAGAACTGGCGAGGATAACTTTCGTGCCCGACTACAAAGCCTTTCGCGTAGAGCTGACGGACAAGATCGCCCACGTGGAGATCAACCGCCCCGAGAAGATCAACGCGATGAACGCCGATTTCTGGGCCGAGATCGTCGAGATCTTCCGCTGGATCGATGAAACGGACGAGGTCCGGGTCGCTGTCCTCAGTGGTGCCGGCAAGCACTTCTCCTCCGGTATCGACTTGATGCTGCTGGCCTCCGTCGGTGCGCAGCTGGGCAAGGACGTGGGCCGCAATGCCCTGGTGCTGCGGCGCAAGATCCTCGAGCTGCAAGCCTCGTTCAATGCTGTCGACCTGTGCAGCAAACCGGTGATCGCTGCGATCCAGGGCTACTGCCTGGGAGGCGCGATCGACCTGGTGTCCGCCTGCGACATGCGCTATTCCACTGTCGATGCTCAGTTCTCCATCAAGGAGATCGACATCGGCATGGCCGCTGACGTGGGTACCCTGCAGCGGCTGCCGCGCATCATCGGCGACGGCATGATGCGCGAGCTGGCCTACACCGGCCGCACCGTTGATGGTGAAGAGGCGCGCAGCATCGGGCTGGTCAATCGCACCTACGCTGACCGCGATGCACTGATGGAAGGCGTATTCGCCCTGGCGCGGGACATCGCAGCCAAGTCGCCGGTGGCGATCCGTGGCACCAAGGAAATGATCCGCTACATGCGCGACCACCGCGTAGACGATGGCCTTGAGTACATCGCCACCTGGAACGCCGCCATGCTCCAGTCCAACGACCTGCGTGTGGCCATGGCCGCCCACATGAACAAACAGAAACCGGAATTCGCCGACTGATGCCGTACCAGTATTTCGCGCGGGAGGCGCGCTAGACCCATGGTCACCGGAGCCACTTCCCTCAGCCTGGTGCGCGACGAGCTGTTCGCCACGATCGAGCAGGCCGAACAGAGCCTCGAACAGTTCATCGTCGACCGCCACAACGGCAGCCTGCTGCAACAGGCGGTCGAAAGCCTGCAGCAGGTGCGCGGCACCCTCAACCTCATCGAACTGACCGGCGCCGAGCTGCTGGCGCAGGAGATCCTCCAGCAGGCCACCGACATCCCGGCCGGCGTGGGGGAGGAGCGTGACAACCAGTTGGCTGCCCTGAGCAACGCGCTCTACGTGCTGCGCCGCTACTTGGAAAACGTCGACGCTCACCGGCAGGAAATGCCCGAGCTGTTGCTGCCGGCGATCAACGAGTTGCGTCAGTCCGCCGGGCAACAGCCGCTGCCGGAGAGCTTCTTCTTCAGCGTGCGTCTGGACCAGGCTCGCGTGCCGTCTGCCTCCAGCCTGCCTGAGGTCAGCGCCCAGTACCTGATGGCGCGCCGCCTGCGGCAGATGTACCAGGTGGGCCTGCTGGGCTTCATCCGCGAGCAGAGCCCCCAGCCCAGCCTGAAGCTCATGGGCCGTGCGTTGGCACGCCTGGACAGCCTCTACGCCATCGACCCGCGTGCGCGCTTGTGCTGGATCGGCGCTGCGGCGCTGGAGGCGATGGTGGATGGGCAGTTGATCGCGCGTAAGTCGCGCAAACAGCTGTTCGCCCGCATCGACCGCGAACTCAAGCAGCTGCTGGCCAACGAGCACTACGAAGCGCCGCGCAGCCTGCAGAAGGAGCTGCTCTATCTGGTAGCCCTGGCGGACAGCCAGGGCCCGCGTGCCACCGAGGTCCGCAGCGTGTTCGGGATGACGGCGATGCCGTTCACCGATCACCTGCTGGAAGAGGAATACCAGCGCCTGGCCGGCCCCGGCCAGGCCGTCATGCGCTCGCTGTCCTCGGCGATCCGCGAGGAGCTGGCCAGCGTGAAGGACGTGCTCGACCTGATCGAGCGCGGCACCGCTCAGCCCGAAAGCCTCGGCAGCCTGCACGCCCTGCTGGGCAAGCTGGCCAAGACCCTTGGCATGGTGGGCCTGACCTCCGCCGCCAATGCGCTGCAGGCACAACTGCCCGCCGTCGGCAGCTGGGCCGAAGGCGAAGCGGTATCGCCGGAGTCGCTCAACCGGCTCGCCGACGCCGTGCTGTATGTCGAGAGCATGGTGGCGGACCTGGAGCGCGGCGAGCGCCGTGATACCCGCCAGGCGGCCACCCCGGTGATGACCGAGGCTGAGTCCTTCGCCCAGCACCAACTGACCGAGGCGCGCATCGTGGTCATCGACGAGGCCCAGGGCGGCCTGGCGATGGCCAAGCGCGCCATCACCGCCTACCTCGAGTCCAACGGCGACAAGCTGCACCTGGCCAACGTGCCCAGCACCCTGCAGGCCGTGCGCGGTGGCCTGTGGTTCCTTGGGCAGGAGCGTGCCGGCAACCTGGTGGGCGCCTGTGGCGAGTTCATCCAGAAGCAGATGCTGGAGGCCGTGCAGATGCCCTCCGAGCAGATGTTGGAGACCCTGGCCGATGCCCTGACCAGCCTCGAGTACTACCTTGAGGGCGGCGCGGTGCTGCGCCCTGAGGCCCATCCTGATGTGCTCGATCTCGCGGCCGACAGCGTGCGGGCACTGGGTTTGCAGGTGGCGGCCTGAGATGGCCGACCCGCGCTGGCGTTCGAGCTTTCTGGATGCGGCTCGGCCTGGCGGCTGGGCGCTGGCGCACTGCCGCCAGACTTTCCTGGCGGACAGCAATGGTGTGCTGTTCCCCCGTGACTGGCTGAAGCGCCAGGACCTGCCCATCCTTGCCGAGCATGGCATCGGCCACTTCGGTGACGATGAAGTCTTCCTCCTCGAACTGGCGCGCCCCGCCGACGTGCCAGGCGCGGCCTGGGTCGGCCTGCGCCAGTTGATGATGCAGGGTGACGCCGAGACCTTCCGCATGCTGGGTTTTGCCACCCAGATCGGGACCTGGGCCGATCACCACCGCTTCTGCGGCAGCTGCGGTGCACGCATGGTCCAGGTAGCCAGCGAGCGGGCGATGCATTGCGAGAGCTGCGGCGTTCATCACTATCCGCGGCTGTCGCCCAGCATGATCGTGCTGGTGACCCGTGGTGATGAGCTGCTGCTGGCGCGCTCGCCGCGCTTTGTCAGCGGCGTCTACAGCACGCTGGCGGGCTTCGTCGAGCCCGGCGAGACGGTGGAGGAGTGTGTAGCCCGGGAAGTGTGCGAGGAAGTGGGGGTCGAGATCGCTGAGCCTCGCTACATTGCCAGCCAGAACTGGCCGTTCCCGCACTCGTTGATGCTGGGCTACCACGCCGAATACCGCTCCGGTGAGATCGTCCCTCAACCGGGCGAAATCGAGGACGCGCGCTGGTTCTCCATCCATGCGCTGCCGCCACTGCCGGCCAGCAAGTCCATTGCCCGCTATCTCATCGAGCTCTACGTGGCGCGCCGCCTGGGGTTGTCAGAACCAGTGCTGCCAGGCTAGTCGCGCAGTCAGCGCCAGCACCACGCAGATGAACACCGGGCGGATCAGCTTCGCCCCACCGCTGATGGCAGTGCGGGCGCCGAAGAAGGCGCCGGCCATCAGCGCCAACCCCATGCTGATGCCCAGTACCCAGGCCACCTGGCCGCCGATGATGAACACCGCCAGTGCCACGCCGTTGCTGACGAAGTTCATGGTGCGCGCCACGCCGCTGGCCCGCACCAGGTCGAGTGGGTAGAGCAGCAGGCTGCTCACCGTCCAGAAGGCCCCTGTGCCGGGACCGGCAACGCCGTCGTAGAAGCCCAGTCCCAGTCCCTGGGGCCATTGCCGGCCACGGGGGATGGCTGCGTCAGCGGCGTGCTGCACGTCGGGGGTGCGGCCGAACAAGAGGTACAGGCCACAGCCGAATACCACGGCCGGCAGCATCTGGTTGAGCCAATGTGCCGGCATCCAATGGGCGATGATCGCGCCAAGGGCAGCGCCCACAGCAGTGCCCAGCAGGGCGTTCTTCCAGCGGCGCGGCTCGAACAGCTTGCGTCTGTAGAAGGTGTAGCTGGCGGTGGCAGAGCCGAAGGTGGCGCAAAGCTTGTTGGTACCCAGTACCAGGTGGGGCGGCAGCCCGGCCGTGAGCAGCGCCGGGATGGTCAGCAGGCCGCCGCCGCCCGCGATGGCGTCGATGAAGCCGGCCAGGAACGCGACGCCGGCGAGCACCAGCAGGGTGACCGGATCAACTGCGAGTTCGATGGGGAAAGGCATAAATGCTCGATCTGTGGCGGACTGCGCAGCGTGGCAACTGGTCGCTGCGTCGGGAGGTGCGCATAATGCCGGCTCTTTTGTGGAGAAGGAAAGGGTTCCATGCAGTATGACGGCCTGGCCTGGGGCATCGCCCTGCTGGCCCTGCTCGCGGTCGTGGTGGCCGCACGCATCCTGTTCGACCGTAGCTGGTTCCTCGGCTGGTTGCGCGGCACCGTGGGTCTTGCATTCGTGGCCCTGGCTACTCTGGTCGGGACAGTTGCCTGGGACCTGACCCGCTACGACCACCTGGACACCGGCAAGCCTATCGTGACACTCAGCTTCAAGGCGCTCGGGTCCCAGCGCTACGAGGTGATGCTGTTGGAAGGCGGTCGTGAACGTAGCGTGCTGCTGGATGGCGATCTTTGGCAACTGGATGCTCGGCTGCTTCACCTGAAGGGGTTGGCACGGCTGATCGGCCTGCAGTCCGGCTACCGCCTGGAGAAACTGTCGGGCCGCTTCCTCGCCATCGAGGACCAGGAACTGGCGCAGCACCCCGAGGCGACGCTGGCCAGTAGCCCCTATGGCATCGATCTGTGGCGCTGGCTGAGGGTGGGGCAGCATGACCTGTTCCTGTTCGATGCCCAGGCTCAGCGCGTCACCTTCCTGCCGATGGCGGATGGGGCGGTCTACGCGGTCAACCTTTCACCCACTGGGCTTCTGGCGCAGCCCATGAATCAGGCGGCCACCCAGGCGCTCAAGGACTGGCGCTGACCTCCCTTAAGCTAACCGCGCATCACCGAGCCCCCGCATCTGCGGGGGTTTTCATATGTGCTTGAAATATTGAACAGGTGATGAGTATTTTGGGCGCGCCGCCATTCGCAGCGGTCCATGTCTGACAAGGAAAACAACATGAACACGGCAATCCCGGCCGAGCTGGCAGAGCACTTGGCTGGAGTCGATGAGATCGAGTGCGTGACGCCTGACCTGAATGGTGTGATGCGGGGCAAGGTGATGACCGGCGAGGGTTTCCTCTCCGGACGGCGCTTGCAGTTGGCGCGTGGCGTGCTGCTGCAGTGCATCATGGGCGGCTATCCGCCGGCGCGCTTTTACGGCAGTGATGACGGTGACCTGGCGTTGGTGGCAGACCCCGGGCAGGTCCATCGCCTGCCGTGGAGTGACACGCCGCGTGCCCTGGCGATCTGCGATGCCCATGAGCTGGATGGCCGCGCGTCGGGTCTGTCCACCCGTGGCTTGCTGCGCCGTGTTCTGGATCGCTATGCCGAGCGCGGCTGGTCGCCGGTGGTGGCCACCGAGCTGGAGTTTTTCGTGTTCGCGCCCAATCCCGATCCCCATCAGCCGTTCCAGCCACCGGTTGGGCTGGATGGTCGCCGCGAGGACGGTTGTTCGGCGTTCAGCGTGAGCTCCAACAGCGGCCTGCGCCCCTTCTTCGAAGAGGTTTACCGTTGCATGGCGCTGCTGGGGATGCCGCGTGACACCTTCATGCACGAGATGGGTGTCAGCCAGTTCGAGATCAATCTCCTGCATGGCGATGCGATGCTGCTGGCCGACCAGACCTTCCTGTTTAAGCACCTGCTCAAGGAGGTCGCCCTCAAGCACGGGCTGACCGTGGTGTGCATGGCCAAGCCGCTAGCGCATACGCCGGGTAGCTCGATGCACATCCATCAGAGTGTGGTGTGCTGCGCGGATGGGCGGAACATCTTTTCCGAGGCAAATGGCGAACCGTCGCAGGCGTTCTACCACTTCATCGGAGGGCAGCAGGCGGCGATGGCGGAGTTGACCGCCCTGTTCGCACCCAACGTGAACTCCTACCAGCGCTTGTGCCACCCCTACGCGTCGCCGAACAATGCGTGCTGGTCCCACGACAACCGTGCCGCCGGGCTGCGTATCCCGGCCAGTGCGCCCATTGCGCGACGGGTGGAGAATCGCTTGCCGGGGGCGGACACCAACCCCTACCTGGCGATTGCCGCCAGCCTGGCGGCGGGGCTTCATGGCCTGGAACAGGGGATCGAGCCGAGCCCGCTGATCCAGGGGGAGTTCGAGGTGCCGGATTCTCTGTCGTTGCCCTGTACCTTGCATGCGGCCCTGGAGCGTCTGAAGCGCAGCGACCTGGCACGGGAACTGTTCGGGGAGGAGTTCATCGAAGGCTACATCGCCACCAAGACGATGGAGCTGGCGAGCTTTTTCGATCAGATCACGCCCTGGGAGCGTCGTGTTCTGGCAGCCCTGGCTTGATCCGGCAATGTAGAGTTCCAGCGTTCGACGGCCTTTCTGCCAGGCCCTAGCATTACCCCTCATCGCGGGCCGCACTCAAGCGGCCCGCCCTTGCTCAAGGAGCGCATGGAAAGCCGATGGGTCGAGTCCTGAAGTCCTTCCGGGCCCTGTATTTCGCAACGTTGCTCATGCTGATCGGCTCCGGCCTGCTCAGTACCTACCTCGGCCTGCGCCTGGCGGCGGACAAGGTCGACGGCCTGTGGGTCGGTGCGCTGATGGCGGCCAACTACCTGGGCCTCATCATCGGGGGCAAGCTGGGGCACCGGCTGATCGCACGAGTCGGGCACATCCGTGCGTATGTCGCCTGTGCGGGGCTGGTCACCGCCGCCGTACTGGGACACGGCCTGTTGAGCTGGGTACCTGGTTGGCTGTTCCTGCGGTTGCTGGTTGGCCTGGGGATGATGTGCCAGTACATGGTGATCGAGAGCTGGTTGACGGAGCAGGCTGAGCCTGGCCAGCGCGGCAAGGTGTTCGCCGGCTACATGTTGGCCTCTTACCTCGGCCTGGTGCTGGGTCAACTGGTGCTGGTGTTGCACCCCGGCCTTGGCCCGGAACTGCTGATGCTGGTGGCGATGTGCTTCGCGTTGTGTCTGGTGCCGGTGGCGGTGACTCGCAAGATCCACCCGGCGCCTTTGCACCCGGCGCCGCTGGAGCCGCGCTTCTTCATCCGGCGGGTGCCGCAGTCGATGACGACGGTGCTGGTGTCGGGCCTGATGCTGGGGTCGTTCTACGGTCTGGCGCCCCTCTACGCCACGCGGCAGGGGCTGACTACCGAGCAGGTCGGCCTGTTCATGGGCTGCTGCATCCTTGCAGGTTTGCTGGTGCAGTGGCCGCTGGGCTGGCTGTCGGACCGTAACGACCGCGCCATGCTGATCCGCAGTGCATCGGTGCTGCTGGTGCTGGCGGCCCTGCCGTTGGCGCTGATGCCCAGTGTGCCGATGGAGATGCTGTTCCCCATGGGGTTTCTGGTTTGCATGCTGCAGTTCACGCTCTACCCGCTGGCGGTGGCCTTTTCCAATGACCACATCGAGGCGGAGCGTCGGGTGTCGCTGACGGCGATGTTGCTGATCACCTTCGGTGTGGGCGCGAGTATTGGCCCGCTGCTGACGGGGGCGCTGATGAAGCTGCTGGGGCCGAACATGTTCTATGCCTTCGTCAGCGTTTGTGCGCTGATTCTGGTGGTGCGGGTGCGTCCCGATAAGGTCACGGGTCTGCACCGGGTGGACGAGGCTCCGCTGCAGCACGTTGCGACACCAGAGGTGAGTTCGCCTTTGGTGGCGGCGCTCGACCCGCGCGTGGATGAGCAGATGGTGCAGGAGCAGATGGCAGGGGAGGCTTTCACGCAGCCTCCAGCTCCCGAGGAGCCGGAGGCGCCTCACCCGAGCTGAAGGCTCGGGTGAGGAGGGCGCTAGAAGAGATCGTCTTTGTCGAAGCGGCGGGCTTCGCGTTGGAGTTGGTAGACGAAACGCTCCACGAGGCGTTGCTCGGGGCCGTTCATGCGGTGGAAGCGCACGCCCGCCAGGGTGATGTTCAGCTTGTCGTTGTAGCTGAGGTGGCGTAGTTCAATGGGGGTGAGCAAGGTGCCGAATGGCAGGCGAGCGCTGAAGCGCTCGTAGACCTGGCCTGTCTGCAGCTGTTGGGTGGCGTCACCAGCGAAGCGCAACTTGCAGCCGGTGGCGGAGATATCCAGCATCTCGCCGCTGATCCCCATGGGTAGCCGGTCTCCGGCCAGTTCGATGGGGACGGGCTGCCCCTTCAGCAAGGGTGCGCGGAAGGCGTTGCGGCGTTGGTGGTAAGTGACTTCTTCGGGTAGGGGGCACCAGTAGCAGGGAGCTCCCTGATGTTCGCCTACCTGGACGGGCTGGCGGCATTCCCAGGCGATTCTGACGCCATCATGGAAGCCTTCCACACGAAAGCACTCCCCCGCGCGAATGAACCGCTCGCCGTCGTTGGGAACTATCTCATCAAGCGCGACGCGTTGACGGTCCTTGTCGACCTCCACCAGGAAGCTCTGGAAGCGCTGGCTGCGCTCATGGAAGGTAACGACTAGAGGGTCATGGCTTTGCAGCAAGAGGCGAAGATTGGCCTGGATTTCCACGGGTGCCTTCAACACCTTGGGGGGTTGTGGGCCATCATCTTCGTTGAATGCGTTGGACACGGTCCAGGTCTCTCCAAACACATGGGGCTCGGTGCGCCAGCATACTGGCAATGTGCCCCGATGTCCTGGCGCTTCTTATTGTTTCAGGCCTGGCTGAGCGGGCGCTGTCGAGGGATTTTAGCGGCGCTTCCCCGGCTGTCATAGAGGCTGGGAGTCTCCTGGCCGCGCAGGATGGCCAGAGTGTTGTCCACGCTGGTCTGGCTGGCGCGGATCAGTCGCCCATTGCGCAGGTTGCCCGCCTGGCACTGCTCCAGCACGTCGTTCAGTGCTGCGCTGCGCGCCTGCAAATCGGCGCCGATTGGGGAGCGCTCGACCAGGGCGGTCAGTCCGGCGCGGTCTGCGCTTAGCCCGAGCGCTTGCAGTGCCTCGGCGCGAAGACGGCCATGCTGGTCAAGGAGGGCGAGCAAGGGCTGCTTGTCCGAGAGAATCTGCTCGAGTTGCGGCAGGTCGCGTTCGGTCAGTGCCTTGAATTCGTTATCGATCAGCTCAAGCAGTTGCTGGGCGTGGTCGATATCGTGGTTGAGCAGGTCGAGCAGTTCGGTGTCTTGCATTTCGGGCTCTGGGGATCGGGCGTCCAATATCCCCAGCGCTGCCCTTGGACTAGCGCTGGGATTCGAAGTCGAGCAACTTGCTTGCCACGCGCTGGCTGTCTACCTGGTAGGTGCCGTTGGCGATGGCTTGCTTGATCTTGTCGACCCGCTCCCGGTCGACGGTGGGCAGGTCGCGTAGCTTGTCGGTGACCTTCTGCAGTTGCTGGGCATCGCTGCTCAGTTGCACGCTCTCACCACTGCGCGGGGAAGTGGCAGCCGGCTCGTTGGTGGTCTGGCTGGCGCTGGTCGGGGTGGCGGTAACGCCTTCGTTCTTTCCGGCGTTGCCGGTACGTCCCGCGTTGGCGGGCGTGTTGGCATTGTTGAGCCGGTTGAAGTCGATGACCATGATGCAGAACCTCTGGGTGTTTTGGACGCTTACCGACCTTATCGACCAGGCCCGAACTAACTTTAGGGCAACTTCCGAAAAAAATCCCGGACGTGGTGTGGCGCTGGAAAACCGGCACTCTACACGAAATGACATCAAGCCATACAAGAGTCGTGCCTACATGGCGACCTCCACTTGCCCTGGTCCGGTTACCCGGGCTTTGACGACGCGTTTGGAGTTGAGATTGCGGACGCGTATCTGCTCCCCTACTGCGCCTGCGGAAAGCGCTTCGCCCGGCATCTTTACCTGGATGGTGGAGTTCCCGGCACTGATCACCACCTGGTCACCCTTGCGAACCACCTCAGCCATTTCCACATGCGTTGGCGTCAGGATCTGGTCGGCCAGAACAGGGCGCGTGAGCTTGTGACCTTCTGCTTGAGAAGGTGCTGTGAGATAGCCTTGAGAGAGCAGTCCTACGTCACGCTCGACCAGGTTGTAGTCACGGGAGGACAGTTCTTCCCCTTTGCGCATCGGGCGTGCGGCGACTATTACATTGCGGAAGAGACGAACCTGAGCAGGCACGAAGACAGACCACGGGGCGCCCCCTTCGCAGCGAATCTTCACCGTGACACGGCCAACCGGTTGTGCGGGACTTTCCAGGCTCACTGTCAAATCCCTGTCGCAGGTAGCGAGACGTAGCCGCGGGTCGAGTCGATTCACCTGGATTTCGTAGCGTCCTTCGATGCCGCTATTCTGGAGATATTCCTCTACCTTGAACTCAAGAAACCCTTCGGTGGAGCCGATAAGGACTTCGGGCGGCGTGAGTCCTTCTGCCGAAGCGCCGTTATGGCTCAGGCAGAATAAAACGGGTAAAAAGGCCCATGACCGGTGACGGCGATGTGCTATCAGGTGTCGGAAAAGCGTCGTTGTCGGGTTCATGCAATTCAAAAAAGCAAGGCTCGTGCCGCCTGCTAATCTATGGCGAAGCGTCCTGAAGCTCAAAAGGGGAGAGTCCTGGCATGGCCGGTGTATTGGATTCGGTTAACCAGCGTACGCAACTGGTAGGGCAGAACCGCCTGGAGTTGCTGTTGTTCCGGCTGGATGGACCCCAGCTCTACGGGATCAACGTGTTCAAGGTGAAGGAGGTGCTTCAATGCCCCAAGCTCACCATCATGCCCAAGTCCAGCCCGGTGGTTCGAGGGGTGGCGAATATCCGCGGAGGGACCATCCCCATCCTCGACCTGTCCATGGCGACAGGGCGCAGGCCGTTGAGTGATCTCAAGAACAGCTTCGTGATCATTACGGAGTACAACAGCAAGGTTCAGGGATTTCTGGTGCGCTCCGTGGAGCGCATCATCAACATGAACTGGGAAGAGATCCATCCGCCACCCAAGGGAACCGGGCGTGAGCATTACCTGACCGCGGTCACGCGTGTCGACAAGAACCTGGTCGAGATCATTGACGTGGAGAAGATCCTCGCCGAAGTCGCGCCGACCTCGGAGGCCATCTCCGAGGGCGTTATCGATCACGAGACCCAGGCCAGCGCCGTTACCAAACGCGTGCTGATCGTCGACGACTCTTCCGTGGCGCGCAAGCAGCTGATCCGCTGCCTGGAGACGGTCGGGGTGGAGGTGGTCTCGCTGAACGATGGCCGCCAGGCGTACAACTACCTGCATGACCTGGTCGAGCAGGGCAAGGCGCCGGATAAAGAACTCCTGATGATCATTTCCGACATCGAGATGCCGGAGATGGATGGCTACACCCTGACTGCGGAAATACGTGGTGATCCGAGAATGCAGAAGCTGCACATCCTCCTGCATACTTCGCTCTCCGGCGTTTTCAACCAGGCGATGGTGAAGAAAGTTGGCGCGGATGACTTCCTCGCCAAGTTCCGACCCGACGAGCTTGCCGCGAGGGTGATCGAGCGGATCAGGATTGCGGACGGGGCGTGAAGGGGATTCGTTCCCCAGGTACAGATGATGAATGAGGCGGCCCTAGTGTCTTCAGGTAACTTGGATTTCGAGCAGTTCCGGACTTTCCTGGAAAAAACCTGCGGCATATTGCTGGGAAGCAATAAGCAGTACCTGGTTTCCAGCCGTCTGAACAAATTGATGGAGCAGAACGGCATCAAGACGTTGAGCGAGCTGGTGCAGAAGATCCAGAACGCACCCCGTAGCGGCCTGCGAGAGCAGGTGGTGGATGCCATGACCACCAACGAAACGCTCTGGTTTCGGGATACCTACCCCTTTGAAGTGCTCAAGAGTCGCATCCTGCCCGAGCTGATCAAGGCCAATCCGAACCAGCCCTTGCGGATCTGGTCGGCGGCCAGCTCCTCCGGGCAGGAGCCGTTCTCCATCTCCATGGCCATCGACGAGTTCGAGCGGACCAATCTGGGGCAACTCAAGGCCGGTGTTCGGATCGTCGCCACCGACCTGTCCACGGCCATGCTTGCGGCCTGCCGTGCTGGCGAATACGACAGCCTCGCCATGGGGCGTGGTCTGTCCCAGGAGCGGCTCACCCGATTCTTTGATCCGAAAGGGCCGGGGCGCTGGGTGGTCAAGCCAGCCATTCGCAATCGCGTGGAGTTTCGCGCCTTGAACCTGCTGGACAGCTACGCCTCTCTCGGCAAGTTCGACATCGTGTTCTGCCGCAACGTGCTGATCTACTTCTCCGCCGATGTGAAGAAGGACATCCTTACTCGTATCCACGCAACCCTGAAGCCTGGTGGCTACCTGTTTCTCGGGGCCTCCGAGGCTCTGAACGGCTTGCCGGATCTCTATCAGATGGTCCAGTGCAACCCGGGCATCATCTACAAGGTGAAGTAATCGGTGGTGATCCTGAAAGGAGGCGCAAGCCTCCTTTTTTGTGCCTGTCATTCGGCCGTGCCGCCCTTTGCCGTTCGGCGGCAATGCCCGTTGCCGCCTTGCCGCCCAGTCTGCGGCAAAGCGGCAAAGCCTTACCGTTCAGCCCTTGATTGTCGTCTGAAAATTCCTCAACTATTTGTTTTAAAAGGATATTTAAAATTGGCACAGCCTTTGCTGAATGTCCGGCAGACAAACCGTCATTGCCGCCTGGCAAAGGTTGGAAGACATGAGCATCAGTTTCGAAAGCGCCCTTGGCATCCACGAGTCCGCCCTGCGGTTCCGCACTCAGCGTGCCGAGGTCCTGGCCAATAACATCGCCAACGCCGATACCCCCCACTTCAAGGCGCGTGACCTGGATTTCTCCTCCGTGCTCGCCGAGCAGGCGGAGAAGGCCTCCAAGGGCACTTTCCAGGCAACGCTGACCAACGCGCGGCACATCGCAGCCGAGGGCACCGGCATGCTGGATGAGTCCCTCAAGTACCGCATCCCGTTCCAGCCCTCCATCGACCAGAACACTGTCGACCTGCAGCAGGAACAGGCCAGCTACACCGAGAACTCCGTGCAATTCCAGGCCAGCTTCACCCTGCTCAACAGCAAGTTCAAAGGGCTCGTCAACGCACTGCGTGGCGAGTAAGGAGAACGACCATGTCCCTGACCAGCGTCTTCAACATTGCCGGCACCGGCATGAGTGCTCAGAGCACCCGACTGAACACCGTCTCCAGCAACATCGCCAACGCCGAGACCGTGTCCTCCAGCATCGACAAGACCTACCGCGCCCGCCATCCGGTGTTCGCCACCATGTACCAGAGCCAGCTCAACGGCCAGGGCAGCGACCAGGGTTCCCTGTTCGCGCCTGAAGACGAGTCCGGTCGTGGCGTCCAGGTGCTGGGTGTGGTCGAGGACCAGAGCGCGCTGGTGCCGCGCTATGAACCGAACCATCCCGCCGCCAATGCGGACGGCTACGTGTACTACCCCAACGTCAACGTGGTCGAGGAAATGGCGGACATGATCTCCGCCAGCCGAGCCTTCCAGACCAACGTCGAAATGATGAACACCGCCAAGCAGATGATGCAGCGCGTGCTGACCCTGGGTCAGTGAGTGCGTGAGGGAGTGACAAGATGAGCGTTGACGTAGGCGCCACCACCAGTTCTTCGGTACTGGACCAATACAAGCTCAAGGAAACCACCAAGCCGAAGGAACTGGGCAAAGACCAGTTCCTCCAGTTGCTGGTGGCGCAGATGAACAACCAGAACCCGCTGGACCCGCAGACCAACAGCGAGTTCGTGGCGCAGCTTGCCCAGTTCAGTACCGTCGAAGGCCTGGACAACCTGAACAAGAGCGTCAACACCATCCTCTCCAGCACCCAGTCCTCTCAGGCACTGCAGGCATCATCCCTGGTGGGGCGCAAGGTCATGGTCCCCTCCAGCAAGGCCATGGTCGATCCCGCCGAAGGGCTCACCGGCACCGTCAGCCTCACCAGCTCCACGTCCAACCTCTACGTCAACGTACTGGACGACAAGGGCAACACGGTCAGTCGCGTCAACCTGGGTGCGCAGAAGGCCGGTGCGGTCAGTTTCACCTGGGACGGCAAGGACTCCAGTGGCAATGCTGTCGCCAAGGGGGTCTACACCTTCAAGGCCGAGGCTGGCGTCGATGGCAAGACCGTTGCCATGGGCACCGTCCTCCCGGCCAACGTCGACAGCGTCACCCTGGGCCAGAACGGAAGAGAGATGACGCTCAACCTCGCAGGGCTCGGCAGCATCGCGCTTTCCAAGGTCCAGGTCATCGGTAAGTAATCGTCGACGCTGTCGGCGCAACAGGAGCATCCCATGTCGTTCAACATCGGCCTCAGCGGCATCCGCGCCGCCTCCAGTGACCTCAACATCACTGGCAACAACATCGCCAACGCAGGGACCGTGGGCTTCAAACAGTCCCGTGGCGAGTTCCAGGACCTGTACTCGGCGTCCGTACTGGGCTCCGGCAGCAAGACCATCGGCAGCGGCGTGCTGCTGGCCAACGTCGCCCAGCTCTACAACCAGGGCACCATCGACTACACCGAAAACGCCCTCGACCTGGCCATCAACGGCAACGGCTTCTTCGTCACCAGCAACAACGGCGCTGTCAGCTACACCCGTGCCGGTTACTTCGGCACCGACAAGGACGGCTTCATCGTCGACAACAACGGCTACCGCCTCCAGGGTTACACGGTGGATGCCAGTGGTGCGCTGCAAAGCGGTGTGGTCGGTGACCTCACCATCAAGACCAACAACCAGCAGCCCAAGGCCACCACCACCATCACCCAGCCGTTCAACCTGAACTCCAGCAACACCCCTCCGACGGTGTCGCCGTTCAACCCGGCCGACCCGAAGAGCTACAACTCCTCCACGTCGGTCAACATCTATGACGCCCAGGGCAACCCCCATGTCATGACCCAGTACTTCGTCAAATCGGCCACGCCGGCGAACACCTGGACCATGAACGTGCTGATCGACGGTCGTAACCCTACCAATCCGGCCTCCACCACCCCCATGAGTACCCCGGTGGGCTTCACCGCCTCCGGCCAGTTGGACACCTCCACCTTCGCCAACACCGGTGGCTTTGCCGTTAACGCCGACGGCACCCTGGGCATCAATGGCTGGGTGCCGGCCGTATCCGACGGCGCCACCCCGCCGGTATGGAGCGCCAACGGTGCCGCAGCCGCCCCGAGCATCACCTTCGATATCCGTGGCTCCACCCAGTTCTCCAGCGCCTTCGCTGTTGCCAGCGTCGCCCAGGATGGCTACACCACCGGGCAACTGGCCGGCCTGCAGATCGATGACAAGGGCATGATCTTCGCCCGCTATACCAACGGTCAGACCCAGCTCCAGGGTCAGGTCGTCCTGGCGAACTTCGCCAACGTCCAGGGCTTGACTCCGGTGGGCAAGACCTCCTGGGTCGAATCCTCCGAATCCGGTGAGCCGGTGATCGGCACTCCGCGTGCCGGCACCCTGGGGGCTCTGCAGTCCGGCGCTCTGGAGTCCTCCAACGTGGATATTTCAACCGAGCTGGTCGACCTGATCGTTGCGCAGCGCAACTACCAGGCCAACGCCAAGACCATCGAGACCGAGAATGCGGTGACCCAGACCATCATCAACCTGCGTTGAGTGAGTGGCCGTCGCCCGTCAAAAGGGTGGCGGCGACCTTGCCGCTGGCGGCATCCCCTCGCCGCCACGGCATTCCAGGGCCTCCATGTGAGGCCTTTTTCTTTTCAGTTTCTCCTTGTTTATCAATGGCGTGTCTCTATTTGAAGAGCTTGGCACAGCAATTGCTGTAGACCCTGCAAAGCAATGCGGGCGTCAAAAGCCCACCTTGGAGACCTCCATGGACAAGATGCTCTACATCTCCATGACCGGTGCCAGCCAGAACACCCTGGCCCAGCGCGCTCATGCCAACAACCTGGCGAACGTATCCACCACCGGGTTCCGTCGCGACTTCGAGCAGGCGCGTTCCATGCCCGTGTTCGGCGACACCTTCCCGGCGCGCGTGTTCGCCATGAGCGAACGCCCCGGGACCGACTTCACCCCAGGTGCCCTGCAGGAAACCGGGCGCGACATGGACATCGCCATCGGTGGTGAGGGCTGGATCGCCGTGCAGGCGCCGGACGGCAGCGAAGGCTACGTGCGCACCGCCAGCCTCCAGGTGGACGCCAACGGCCAGTTGCGTGCCGGCAATGGCTTGCCGGTAATCGGCAACGCCGGGCCGATCGCCATCCCGCCGGAGCAGAAGGTGGAGATCGGCTCCGACGGCACCATCAGCATCCGCGCCCTGGGCGAGGCCCCCAACGTGATGGCCGAGGTGGACCGCATCAAGCTCGTCAACCCCGATCCCAAGCAACTGGAGAAGGGCCTCGATGGCCTGATCCATACCAAGAACAAACAGCCAGCGGACGTGGATGGCACGGTCAAGCTCACCTCGGGTTTCCTTGAAGCGAGCAACGTCAACGCCGTCGAGGAGATGACCGCGATCCTCTCCCTGTCCCGTCAATTCGAACTGCACGTGAAGATGATGCGCACCGCCGAGGACGACGCCGCGGCGATGGCACGGGTCATGCAGCTCAGCTAACAACCAGTACGCGGCGCCATGACTTCGGCGCCCGAGGAGAATGACGATGATTCCGGCACTTTGGGTCAGCAAGACGGGTTTGGCGGCACAGGACATGAACCTGACCACCATCTCCAACAACCTGGCCAACGTCTCCACCACCGGCTTCAAGCGCGACCGCGCCGAATTCCAGGACCTGCTCTACCAGATCCGCCGCCAGCCCGGCGCCCAGAGCACTCAGGACAGCCAACTGCCCAGCGGCCTGCAGCTGGGTACCGGTGTGCGCATCGCCGGCACCCAGAAGATCTTCACCCAGGGCAGCCTGCAGACCACCGAGCAGCCGCTCGACCTCGCCATCAACGGGCGCGGCTTCTTCCAGATACTCCTGCCGGACGGCACTGTCTCCTACACCCGCGACGGCAGCTTCCACCTGAACTCCGACGGGCAGATCGTCACCAGCCAGGGCTACCCCCTGGAGCCGGCCATCGTCCTGCCCGCCCAGGTCCAGACCTTCACCGTTGGCGAGGATGGCACCGCCTCGGTGACCACCTTCGGCAACCCCGCGCCCCAGGTGATCGGCAACATCCAGACCGCCGACTTCGTCAACTACGGCGGCCTGCAGGCCATCGGCAACAACCTGTTCCTGGAGACCGCCGCCAGTGGTGCGCCGCAGGTTGGCACCCCGGGCCTCACCGGACTCGGCAACGTCCTGCAGAACACCCTGGAGAACTCCAACGTTAGCGTGGTGGAGGAACTGGTGGACATGATCACCACCCAGCGTGCCTACGAGATGAACTCCAAGGTCATCTCCACCGCCGACTCCATGCTCGGCTACATCTCGCAGAACCTGTAACGCCCCCGAGGTAAGTTGTCATGAACCGGCTGCTCATCATCGCCCCGTTGCTCGCCACCCAGCTTCTCGCCGGGTGCGTCGCGCCGCCGCCCAAGCCGAACGACCCGTACTACGCACCGGTGTTGCCCCGCACCCCGCTGCCGGCCGCGCAGAACAACGGCGCCATCTACCAGCCCGGGTTCGAGACCAACCTCTACAACGACCGCAAGGCCTACCGTGTGGGTGACATCATCACCATCACCCTCAACGAGCGGACCCAGGCCAGCAAGAACGCCAACTCGCAGATCCAGAAGAACAGCACTGCCAACCTTGGCTTGACTTCCCTGTTCGGCGGTGGCGTCTCGATCAGCAACCCCAGCTCCAAGCTGAACCCCCTGGAGGCCGAGGACCTCACGCTGTCCGCCGGTTACTCGGGTAGTCGTGATGCCAACGGCACCTCGAAGGTGGGGCAGAGCAACAGCCTGACCGGTTCAATCACCGTTACCGTCTCCGAAGTGATGCCCAATGGCATCCTTGCCGTGCGTGGCGAGAAATGGCTGACCCTGAACACCGGCGACGAGCTGGTGCGCATTGCCGGCCTGGTGCGTGCGGACGACATCGGCACCGACAACACCGTGTCCTCCACTCGCGTGGCGGACGCCCGCATCACCTACTCGGGCACCGGCGCCTTCGCCGACGCCAGCCAGCCGGGCTGGTTCGACCGCTTCTTCATGAGCCCGCTGTGGCCGTTCTGAGCAGGTAGCGCGACATGAAACGATTCATCGCAGCCCTTTGCCTGTTGCTCGCCGGTACTTTCGCTCATGCCGAGCGCCTGAAGGACCTGGCCAGCATTCAGGGCGTGCGTAACAACCAGTTGATCGGCTACGGCCTGGTGGTGGGGCTCAACGGCACCGGCGACCAGACCACCCAGACGCCCTTCACCCTGCAGACCTTCAACAACATGCTGGCGCAGTTCGGCATCAAGGTCCCGGAGGGCTCGGGCAACGTGCAGTTGAAGAACGTCGCCGCCGTCTCCATCCACGCCGACCTGCCGCCCTTCGCCAAGCCCGGCCAGACCCTGGACGTGACCATCTCCTCCATCGGCAACGCCAAGAGCCTGCGCGGCGGCAGCCTGCTGATGACCCCGCTGAAGGGCATCGACGGCAACGTCTACGCCATCGCCCAGGGCAACCTGGTGGTGGGCGGCTTCGACGCCCAGGGCAGCGACGGCTCCAAGATCACCGTCAATGTCCCGTCCTCCGGCCGGATTCCCGCAGGTGCCACCGTCGAGCGCCCGGTGCCGAGCGGCTTCGACCAGGGCAATACCCTGACCCTGAACCTCAACCGCCCGGACTTCACCACCGCCAAGAACATCGTCGACAAGCTCAATGAGATGCTCGGCCCAGGTGTCGCCCAGGCCATCGACGGTGGTTCGGTGCGGGTCAGTGCCCCGCTGGACCCGAACCAGCGCGTCGACTACCTCTCGGTGATCGAGAACCTGGAGATCGAGTCCGGCAAGGCCGTGGCCAAGGTCATCATCAATTCACGCACCGGCACCATCGTCATCGGCCAGGACGTGCGCGTGCAGCCGGCCGCCGTCACCCACGGCAGCCTCACCGTCACCATCACCGAAGACCCCATCGTCAGTCAGCCGGGCGCACTGTCCGGCGGGCAGACGGCTGTCGTACCGCGTTCCAAGGTCAAGGCCGACCAGGAGGCGAAGCCGATGTTCAAGTTCGCTCCCGGTACCTCGCTGGACGAGATCGTCCGCGCGGTCAACCAGGTGGGGGCGTCTCCTTCCGACCTGATGGCCATCCTCGAGGCGCTCAAGCAAGCCGGCGCCCTCCAGGCTGACCTGATCGTGATCTGAGGTAGCGATCATGGACTCCAGGCTCACTACAGGCCTCGCCACGCGCGGGGCCATCGACTCCGGTGCCTTCACCGACCTGAACCGCATGGCCCAGTTCAAGGTGGGCAAGGGGCGTGACGGCGAGGAAAACGTCAAGAAGGTCGCCCAGGAGTTCGAGTCGCTGTTCGTCAACGAGATGCTCAAGTCCATGCGTGCCGCCGGCGACGTCTTCGCCGAAGGCAACTTCCTCAACAGCAACGAGAGCAAGACCTACCGCGACATGTACGACCAGCAGCTCGCGGTCACCATCTCCAAGGGCCACGGCATCGGCCTGGCCGATGTGCTGACCCGCCAGTTGAGCAAGACCAAGTCCACCGGCAAGGCCAACCCCTTCGCCCAGGTGGCCGAGACCGCCGGAGCCCAGTGGCCGCAGAAGGGCAGCAGCCCCGCGGCCGCGCCGGAAGGGGGGCGTGACGATTCCAAACTGCTGGCCCAGCGCCGCATCAGCCTGCCCAGTCGCTTCACCGACCGCCTGCTGGCCGGCATCGTGCCGCCTGCCGGAGTCGCAGACGGCAAGCAGGCCTTGGCTGGTTCCGATTGGCTGCCAGCCAAGTCCTATGGCGCACCCGAGCGGGGCGTGGCCTCGGTGGATGGCGACAGCGCCGTGATCGGCCGGCGCATCGCCCAGCCGCCGCTGGCACCGGGCAAGCCCGCTTTCAGTTCACCCCAGGAATTCATCGACACCATGATGCCCATGGCCCAGGAAGCGGCGAAGAGCATCGGCGTCGACCCACGCTACCTGGTGGCCCAGGCAGCACTGGAGACCGGTTGGGGCAAATCCATCATTCGCCAGCAGGACGGCAGCAGCAGCCACAACCTGTTCGGCATCAAATCCCACGGCTGGGGCGGTCAGTCCGCCCGCGCCGTGACCACCGAATACAAGGGCGGCGAAGCCGTCAAGGAAGCGGCCTCGTTCCGCGCCTACGACTCGTACCGGCAGAGCTTCCGTGACTACGTGAGCTTCCTGCAGGGGAATGACCGATACCAGGACGCACTGGCAGTGACCGACAAACCCGAGCGCTTCGTCCGCGAACTGCAACAGGCCGGCTACGCCACCGACCCGCAGTACGCGCGCAAGGTCACGCAGATCGCGCGCCAGATGCAGACCTACCAGGCCGTCGCATCGGTCGGTTCGGTGCCCAACTCATGAGGATGAGCAATGGCTGACCTTCTCTACATCGGCCTGTCCGGCCTGCGCAGCACGCAGACCTCGCTGACCACCACCGGGCACAACATCAGCAACGTCAACACGCCCGGTTTTTCGCGTCAGCAGACCGTTCAGCAGACCAACCTCCCGCAGTTCACCGGCGGCGGCTACATCGGCTCCGGCAGCCAGGTGACGGATGTGCGCCGCCTGGCCAGCGAGTTCCTCACCTCGCAGTTGCGCACGGCCACCAGCCAGAACAGCGAACTGCAGGCATTCAAGAGCCAGATCGAACAGCTCGACTCGCTGCTGTCCAGCACCACCACCGGCATCAGCCCGGCGCTGAAGAGCTTCTTCACCTCGCTGCAGACCGCTTCCCAGGACCCGGCGTCCCTGGCCGGGCGCGAGGCCGTGCTGTCCCAGGCCAAGAGCCTCTCGGACACCTTCAACACGCTCTACGGCCAGTTCGACAAGCAGAACGAGCAGATCAACAGTCAGCTCGATGCGCTGACCACCCAGATCAACTCCCTGGCTGCCAACGTCGCCTCCTACAACGACGCCATCGCCAAAGCGCGTGCCAACGGCGCCGAGCCCAACGACCTGCTGGACGCCCGCGAAGAGGCGATCCGGCAGATATCCGAGATGGTCGGCGTGAAGACCCTGGAGCAGAAGGACGGCACCCTCAGCCTGTTCATCGGTACCGGTCAGCCGCTGGTGGTGGGCAGCTCCGCCTCCACCCTGAAAGCCTCGCCGGGCGTCAACGATCCGTCGCGCTACCAGATCGAGCTCATCACCGGCGGCGTCTCGCAGATCGTCACCGATCAGGTGACCGGTGGCGAGATGGGCGGCCTGATCGCCTACCGAGACACCGCGCTGGACCAGTCCTACAACGCCCTGGGCCAGCTCGCCATCACCATCAGCGACACGGTCAACAAGCAACTGGGCCAGGGCCTGGATTTGGTCGGTCGGGCCGGCAGCCCGCTCTTCGCCGACATCAACTCGGCCCAGGCTGCATCCCTGCGCGTACTCGCGGCCACCACCAACACCGGTACGGCCAGCGGTGTCCTCAACATCACCAACACCAGCCAGATGACCTCCAGCGACTACCGGCTGGACTTCGACGGCACCAACTTCACCGCGCTGCGCCTGTCCGACAACGCCAGCATGACCGTCACGGTCACCGGCACCGGCCCCTACACCCTGAGCTTCGCCGACGCCTCGGGCGTCAACCAGGGCTTCCAGGTGCAGTTGAACGCACTGCCGGCCGCCGGTGACCGTTTCACCCTGCAACCGACCCGTCGCGGCGCTGCCGACTTCGGCGCGACCTTGCAGTCCGCCGACCAGTTGGCGTTCGCCGGTTCGGCCCGTGCCGAAGCCACCACCAACAACCGGGGTACCGGCGCCATCGGGCAGCCGGCGCTGGTCAACGGCCCATCGCCCATCGACCTCACCGACCTGCAGGACCTGTTCGGCACCACCGGTCGCACGCTGACGTTCGACTCGACCACCAACACCCTGACCGGCGCCCTGCCGCCTGGCGCGACCCTGAGCTATGTCTCACCCTCGACCACGGCGCTGACCCCGGGGCAGACCAACACTCTGAGGTTGAACTACACCGACCCCTCCACCAACAACAGCTATACCTACGAGTTCACCGTCTCGGGCATTCCCCAGGGCGGCGACAGCTTCACCCTGGCCTTCAACACCAAGGGCACGGCGGACAACCGCAACGGCCTCGCCCTGGTCGGGCTGCAGACCAAGCAGACGGTCAACATCGGTGCCACCAGTGCCACCTACAACGACTCCTACAGCGCCCTGGTGGAGAAGGTCGGTGCGCTGACCTCCCAGGTGCGGATCAACGCGGCCGCTGCCGAGGCGGTGCAGGCCCAGGCCCAGGACAGCCGTGACTCCCTGTCGGCTGTGAGCCTGGACGAGGAGGCCGCCAGCCTCATCCGGTTCCAGCAGTACTACAATGCCAATGCCCAGGTCATTCAAGTTGCGCGGGCGCTGTTCGATACCCTGATCGGCGCCTTCAACTGAGGCTGATGCGATATGAGAATCTCCACCATCCAGGCCTTCAACAACCAGGTTGCCGGCCTGCAGCGAAACTACTCCAACGTCACCCGCACCCAGGAACAGATCAGCACCGGCAAGCGCCTCCTCACGCCGGCTGACGACCCGGTGGCCTCCGTGCGCCTCCTGCAACTCAGCCAGGAGGAGTCGCTGAACGGCCAGTACAAGTCGAACATCACCGCCGCCAAGAACAGCCTCAACGCCGAGGAAGCGGTGCTGAACTCGGTGGGCAACGTGCTGCAGCGCATCCGCGAGATTGCCGTACAGGCAGGTGACGGTGGCCAGGACTCCACTGACAAGGCAGCCCTGGGCACCGAGCTGCAGCAGCGCGAGGACGAGTTGCTCAGCCTGCTCAACAGTCGTGACTCCAGCGGCAAGTACCTGTTCGGCGGCTCCCAGGCCGATACCGCGCCGTTCGTCCGTAATGCCGACGGCACCTACAGCTACCTGGGCGACGAGGGCCGGCGCGAGGTGCAGGTGGCCAGCAGCACCTTCCTCGCCCTGGGTGACAACGGCAAGGCGCTGTTCGAGGACGTGTTCAACGCCAACCGCGTGACCACCTCCCAGGGGAGCGTCGGTACCGGCAGTACCGCGCGCATCGCCCAGGGCCTGGTGATAGACAAGGTCGATTACGACACCATCTTCCCCGCCAGCAACCCGCCAGTGGCCACCGATGCCATCGGCATCCATTTCCTCGACTCCCAGAACTATGTGGTCTACAACCCGGCCACCCTGCCGCCGGCTTACGACTGGACCACCTACAACCCCGCGACGCCGCCGACTGGGCAGTTGGCTACCGGAGCGTTCGATACCAACACGGCCACCCCTAACTTCGTCACCTATGGCGGCGTCAAGGTGCAGATCGACGGCAATCCCGCCACTGGCGACGACTTCAGCATCAACCGCAACCCATCCCAGGAGAAGCGCGGGCTGTTGAACGTGGTCTCCGACCTGCGCAAAGCCCTTCAGTCCTCCTCCGACGGCCCGGTGGGGAATCTGCAGACTCGCGACTCGGTGGCGGTGGCGCTGTCCAACCTTGAAGCGGTGAACACCAAGGTGCTTGCCGTGCAGGGCTCCATCGGCGCGCGCCTCAACACCCTGGAGACCACCGAAGGGTTCGTCGACGACGTCAGCCTGGTGAACAAGGCCGTGCAATCCGAGCTGGAGGACCTGGACTACGCCGAGGCCATCTCGCGTCTCACCCTGCAGTCCACCATCCTGCAGGCGGCCCAGCAGAGCTTCGTCAAGATCAACGGCCTGAGCCTGTTCAACTTCCTCAACTGATCGGCCTTCTGCGCACTGCTGGCGACGCCCTGTCCCTGGGACACGGCGTCGCCTTGCATTCCGGTGGGTTGGCACCATGCTTGCTTCGTGACCTGAAAACCGAATAGAACGCCATAATTCCGTCAGCACGACAGGCGCAGGGCCGTCGGCGAAGCCGGTGGCGGCAGGGCAGGGGAGAACACGCATGTTCGATGGCAAGTCCGTATTCGTATCCGGAGGTACCGGCTCGTTCGGTCGCTCCTTCATCCGCAGCCTGCTCCAGCGCTACCAGCCCAAGCGCGTGGTGGTGTTCTCGCGGGACGAACTCAAACAGTACGAAATGCAGCAGGAGTTCAACGCCCCCTGCATGCGCTACTTCCTCGGCGACGTGCGCGACGCCGACCGCGTCCAGCAGGCCCTGCGTGGCATCGACCTGGTGGTGCACGCCGCAGCCCTCAAGCAGGTACCGGCTGCCGAATACAACCCCACCGAATGCATCCGCACCAACGTCGGCGGCGCCGAGAACATCATCAACGGCGCCATCGCCAACGGCGTGCAGAAAGTGGTGGCGCTCTCCACCGACAAGGCCTCCAGCCCCATCAACCTCTACGGCGCCACCAAGCTGCTGAGCGACAAGCTGTTCGTTGCCGCCAACAACATCACCGGCGACCACCAGACCCGCTTCGCCGTCGTCCGCTACGGCAATGTGGTCGGCTCGCGGGGCTCGGTGCTGCCGTTCTTCCGCAAGCTGCTGGCCGACGGTGCCCGCGAGCTGCCGATCACCGATGCGCGCATGACCCGCTTCTGGATCACCCTCGACCAGGGCGTCGACTTCGTCATGCGCAGCTTCGAGCGCATGCAGGGCGGCGAGCTGTTCGTGCCGAAGATCCCCTCCGCACGCATCACCGATCTGGCCGAGGCCCTGGCGCCGGGCCTGCCCCATCGTCTGGTGGGCATCCGCCCCGGCGAGAAGCTGCACGAAATGATGATTTCCCGCGATGACAGCTCCCACACCTGGGAATTCGACAGCCACTTCGTCATCGCCCCTTCCATCAACTTCAACATGCAGTACGACTACGCCCGCGACGGCCTGGGGGGGATCGGCCGCGCGGTGGAGGAGGGCTTCGAGTACGTCTCCGACAGCAATCCCCACTACCTAAGCGTCGCCGAACTGCGCGAGCTGGCCGAGGCCTGGTCCTGAGCATGATTCCCTACGGACGTCAGAGCATTTCCCAGGCCGACATCGACGCCGTCGTCGAGACCCTCAACTCCGACTGGCTGACCCAGGGGCCGGCCATCGAGCGTTTCGAGGTCGCCTTCGCTGCCCGCTGCGAAGCTGCCCACGGCATCGCCGTCAGCAACGCCACGGCAGCCCTGCACATCGCCTGCCTGGCCCTCGACCTGGGCCCGGGGGACTGGCTCTGGACCAGCCCCAACACCTTCGTCGCCAGCGCCAATTGCGCGCTCTACTGCGGCGCCCAGGTGGACTTCGTCGACATCGACCCACGCACCTTCAACCTCGACGTGGACCTGCTGGAGGTTCGTCTCGCCCAGGCCGAGCAGCGCGGCCGGTTGCCCAAGGTGCTGGTGCCGGTGGCCTTCGCCGGGCAGAGCTGCGACATGGCGCGCATCGCCGCACTGGCCCGGCGCTACGGCTTCCGCGTGATCGAGGACGCCTCCCACGCCGTCGGCGCCGCCTACCTCGGGCGCCCGGTGGGCTGCGGCGCCCATGCCGACATCAGCGTGTTCAGCTTCCACCCGGTGAAGATCATCACCACCGGCGAAGGCGGCATGCTCACCACCCAGGACCCGCACCTGGCGGAGCGCCTGCGGCGCCTGCGCAGCCACGGCATCACCCGTGACCCGGCCGCCATGACCGAAGCCAGCCACGGCCCCTGGTACTACCAGCAGCTGGAACTGGGCTTCAACTACCGCATGACCGATCTGCAGGCCGCCCTCGGCTTTTCCCAGTTGCAGCGTTTGGAGGCCTTCGTCACCCGTCGCCGGGCCCTGGCCGACCGCTACGACGAGCTGCTCGCCGATCTGCCGCTGCGCCTGCCGGGGCGCCAGGAGGGGGCCGACTCGGCCTGGCACCTCTACCCGGTGCGCCTGCGCCTGAACGCCATCCGCCGCAGCCACCGCGAGGTGTTCGAGGGGCTGCGGGCCGCCGGCATCGGCGTCAACCTGCACTACATCCCGGTGCACCTGCAGCCTCACTACCAGCGGCTGGGCTTTGCCCCGGGCGACTTCCCCGAGGCCGAGCGCTACTACGCCGAGGCCCTGAGCCTGCCGCTCTTCCACGGCATGACCGATGACCAGCAGGAGCGGGTGGTGCAGGCACTGACCGCCCTCCTGCGCTGACAGGAGACGCGCCATGCGCGAACTGACCGAGCAGGAACGTTTCTGGCAGGGCGAGTTCGGTGACGACTACGTCGACCGCAACGACGGCGAGCGCCACGTAGCCAGCGCCACCGCCTTCTTCGCCCAGGCCCTGCGCCGTGCCGGGCGCCTCGACAGCCTGCTGGAGCTGGGCACCAACCGCGGGCTCAACCTCCAGGCGCTGCATCGGCTGCTGCCGGACGCCGCCCTGCATGGCGTCGAGCTGAATGCCAAGGCCCACGCCATCGCCCAGTCACTGGGGATCGCCGAGGTCTGGCACGGCTCGCTGTTCGACTACCCGGTGCACGAGCCGGTGGATCTGGCGTTCACCCGTGGCGTGCTCATCCACCTGCCGCCCGAGCTGCTGCCTAATGCCTACGCCAAGCTGTACGAAGCCAGCCGGCGCTATGTGCTCGTCGCCGAGTACTACAACCCCTCGCCGGTGGAAGTCAGCTACCGGGGGCACACGGGCAAGCTGTTCAAGCGCGACTTCGCCGGCGAGCTGCTCGATCGCTACGAGGGCCTGCGCCTGGTGGACTACGGCTTTATCTATCGGCGTGATGTGAACTTCCCGGCCGATGATATGAACTGGTTCCTGTTGGAGAAGCGCCCATGAGCCGCGTCGCCATCATCCCCGCCAGAGGCGGCAGCAAGCGCATCCCGCGCAAGAACCTCAAGCTCTTCCAGGGCCAGCCGATGATCGCCTACCCGATCCGCGCGGCCTTGCTGTCCGGGCTGTTCGACCGCGTCATCGTCAGCACCGACGACGAGGAGATCGCCAGCGTGGCCCGCGAACTGGGGGCCGAGGTGCCCTTCATGCGTCCGGCGGCCCTGGCCGATGATCATGCCGGCACGGTCGAGGTCATCCAGCATGCGCTCCGTGAGTTGGCTGCCGTTGGCGACCACCCCGACTACACCTGCTGCCTCTACGCCACCGCCCCTCTGGTATTGCCGGAGAAGCTCAGTGAGGGCTTCGAACTGTTGGCGGCACATCCGGAGAAGGATTTCGCCTTCACCGTCACCGATTTCGCCTCGCCGGTGCAGCGTGCCCTGCGGGTTGCCGCCGATGGCGGCGTCGAGTCGCTCTATCCCGAGTTCTACGAAACCCGTTCCCAGGACTTGGAGCGCGCCTACCATGACGCCGGTCAGTTCTACTGGGGGCGTACAAGTGCCTGGCTCGCAGGCAAGGCGGTACACGCGCCGCATTCTCTGCCGCTGATCCTGCCGCGCTACCTGGTGCAGGACATCGACGGTCCCGACGACTGGCACCGTGCCGAGCTGATGTACGCCGCCCTGCTGCTGGAGGGGGATATCTGAGATGCAGGTGCTGTTTCGTGTGGATGCATCGCCCGTCATGGGTAGCGGCCACCTGATGCGCTGCCTGACGCTCGCCCGTGAATTGTACGAGCAGGGTGCCGGATTGACCTTTGCCTGCCGTGACCTGCCCGCTGCGCCCCTTGCGCTGGTGCCGAGCGACTACGCGCTGCTGAGGCTGCCCGCGAGCGCTGCTGACGAGACGGCGGCCTGTACCGCCGAAGCGCGGATCGATAACCGCGCCGATGCCGAGGCGTTGCATGGATTGCTGGGCGAACGCCATTTCGACTGGTGCGTCGTCGACCACTACGGGCTGGACGCCGAGTGGCATGGCCTTGCACGTCGTCATGCGTCGCGCGTCATGGTGCTGGACGACCTGGCCAACCGCCCCTTGGACTGCGACCTGCTGCTGGACCCGGGCCTGCATGCCGAACCGCATGCACGCTACGCCAGCCATCTGACCTGCTCTGCAACGACGCTGTTCGGTCCGTCCTACGCCCTGCTGCGCGAGGAGTTCCTGCGTGCCCGTGAAGGAATCGCACCGCGCGCCGGTGAGCTGAAGCGTCTGCTGGTGTTCTTCACTGGTGGCGACGACCAGGGCGAGACCCTCAAGGCCCTGCAGGCGCTGGCAGATTGGCGGCCGCAACTGCAGGTGGATGTGGTCATCGGCCTTGGGCACGGTGATCACAAGGTGCTGGAGCGCCTCTGTACCGCCCAGGGCTGGCACCTGCACTGCCAGATCGATTACATGGCCCGGCTGATGGCCGTGGCGGACCTGGCCATCGGCGCCGCTGGCTCGTCTTCCTGGGAGCGCTGTGCTCTTGGGCTGCCGGCTCTGGTGGTGGTGCTGGCGGAAAACCAGCGTGAGCTGGCCCGGGGGCTGGACGGGCTCGGCCTTGCCATCGACCTGGGTGAGCACGCCGACGTGTCATCCGCCGACTACCGGCGCGTGCTGGAGGGCCTCGACGCCGAGCGACTGCGCGGCATGTCCCGGCGGGCCTGGGACCAGGTCGATGGCCTCGGCGTCGCCCGTGTCGGGCGCGCACTCATGGACGCAATGGCCGGCTCCTGAGCCGGTCGTGGAGGATGCAAGCATGTCGACACGTCATTTCCAGATCGCCGGGCGCCCCATCGGCCCCGAGCAGAAGCCCTATTGCATCGCCGAGGTGGGGATCAACCACAACGGCGAGCTCGACCTGGCCCTGAGGATGATCGAGGTCGCCCGCGAGGCAGGGGCCGATGCGGTCAAGTTCCAGACCTTCAAGGCCGAGGAGTTCTGCGGCGACCCGCAGCAGATGTTCACCTACCAGTCCCAGGGGCGCAGCGTCACCGAGTCCATGCTGGCGATGTTCCAGCGCTACGAGTTCAGTGAGGTGCAGTGGCGTGCGGTCAAGGCGCATTGCGCCAAGGTCGGCATCACCTTCTTCTCCTCGCCGCAGAATCGCAGCGACCTCGACTTGCTGCAGCGGATCGGCGTGCCGGCGATCAAGGTCGGCTCCGATGACTTCAGCAACCTGCCGCTGCTGCGTCATTACGCCGGTGCGGGCCTGCCGCTGATCCTGTCCTGTGGCATGAGCGACCTGGCCGAGGTGCACCAGGCGTTGGAGACCGTGGGCTGGTTCGAGGGAGCCCAGGTGGCGCTGTTGCTGTGCACTTCGCAGTACCCGACGCCTGACGAGGACGTGAACCTGGCCAAGTTGGGCACCTTGCAACAAGCCTTCCCGGGACTGCTGACCGGCTTCTCCGACCACACCCAGGGGCCGCTGGCTGCTTCCCTGGCCGTGGCACGTGGGGCGCGCCTGTTCGAGAAACACTTCACCCTCGATCACGACCTGCCCGGGCCGGACCACTGGTTCTCCGAGAACCCCGAGGGCTTGGCCGAGTGGATCGGCAGCATTCACCGCGCTGACGTCATCATCGGTTCGCCCTACCTGCGCCCGACCCGCGCCGAAGAGGACATGCGAATGCTCGCTCGACGCAGCCTCGTAGCCTTGCGCCCCATCGCGGCTGGCGAGTTGCTAGGGGAGGGCAACATCGGCTTGCGCAGGCCCGGCACCGGGCTGTCTCCGGCCTATTTCGACCTGGCTCTGGGCTGTCGTGCGAGCAGGGACATCGGGGCGGGCGAATGGCTTGCTCTCGGGGACTTCCAGAAGGGGGATGCATCATGAGGGGTCTTGGTTTCAGTCGGAAGGACTTCAGTCTGCGCCCACTTACCGAGGGTGACTCGGCGGCCATCCTGCGCTGGCGCAATGAGGAATCAATCCGCTCTTGCATGTACAACAACCGTGTCATCGCTTGGGAAGAGCACCAGGAGTGGCTGCATTACGAGTTGCAGAACCCAGACGCCCGTCACTTGATCTTTCTGTATCGCGGGAAGCCAGCCGGCTACGTAGCCGTCTCTCTGATCGAGCGCCGACACCAGCGTTGCTGTTGGGCCTTCAACCTCTCCGACGAGCGCGATGGCTTGCCCAAGGGTATTGGTGCCGTCATGGAGTATCTGGCGCTGGAATACATCTTCGACGAACTGGGTATCCGTAAGCTCTGCTGCGAGGTGCTGTCCTTCAATGAGCGGGTGACCAAGCTGCACAAGCGCTTCGGCTTCTCAGAGGAGGGCCTGTTACGCCAGCATGTGCAGCGTGATGATGGCCTCTTCGATGTTGTGGTGTTGGCGTTATTCGCGGACCACTGGCACGCCTGTCGCGACCAGATTGCAGAGGGGCTCTTCGGTGGAGACTAACCCTTTGCGGATCGCCATCCACCAGCCAGCCTACCTGCCGTGGCTGGGCTATTTCGACCGCATCGCCCGGGTCGATCGCTTCGTCTTCCTCGACACGGTGCAGTTCGAGAAGAACAGCTTCATCAACCGCAACCGCATCAAAACCCCCCAGGGCGCGCAGTGGCTGACCATACCGGTGCTCAGCCGTGGCCACCTGGCCAGCACTCTGCGCGAGACACGCATCGATGAAAGCCGTGATTGGCGCCGTGACCACCTCAAGGCGGTGGCCATGAACTACCGCCGGGCGCCACGCTTCGCCGAGCGCTACGCGCAGTTGGAGCAGCTCTATGGCGAGCGGCAGGACAACCTCGCCGAACTCTGCTGGCGTCAGTTGGGCTTCTGGCTGGACCAGTTGGGTATCGACACGCCCGTGGTGCGGGCCAGCGAGCTGGACGTCGACAGCCGCAAGTCGCAGTTGGTTCTGGACATCTGCCTGGACCTCGGGGCCGACGCCTACCTCTCAGGCGCCCTCGGTCGCGACTACCTCGACGAGGCCGCCTTTGCCGAGCAGGGCATTGCCGTGCAGTACCAGGCCTTCACGCCGCCCACCTATCCCCAGCTCTGGGGCACGTTCGTGCCCGGTCTTGGTGTGCTGGACTGGTGGATGAATTGCGGCGACAGCCGCGCTGGATTCAGGGAGCTGACATGAGTTTTTCCATCGAGTGGGAACAGCGCTACGCCGCCAGCACTCACCTTTCCATCTGGCCCTGGTCTGATGTGGTCAGTCTGACCAAGCGCCACTGCCGCGATCTGGGCCCTGGGAAGCGAGTGCTGGAGCTGGGTTGCGGCGCGGGCGCCAATATTCCGTTCTTCCAGTCCCTGGGGGTGGATTACCACGCGGTGGAGGGCAGCCCGACCATCGTTGGTCAGCTGCATCAGCGCTTCACAGGGCTGAATGGGTGCATCGTTAACGGGGATTTCACTCAGGCGTTGCCATTCCCGGTCGGCTTCGACCTGGTGCTGGATCGCGCCTCGCTCACCTGCAACGGCGAGTCGGCGATTCGTCGCTGCCTGTCCCTGGTGTTGGAATCGTTGCGTCCGGGCGGGCTGTTCATCGGCATCGACTGGTACTCCTCGCAGCACTCTGATGCGCAACTGGGGGACATGGCCGAGGACGGCCGCACCCGTACCAACATCACCCAAGGCTCCTTCGCCGGTACGGGGCGTGTGCATTTCTCCGACGAGGCCCACCTGCGGGAACTTTTCGCCGGCTTCGAGCTGGTGTTCCTGGAGGAGAAGCAGGCGCTTCGACATGAGCCGGCTGATTGCCATCGCTTCGCCTCGTGGAATCTGGTGGCACGCAAGCCGGGAGAGCAGCCATGACCGCACAGCGTCCGGTCGTCGTGGTGGGGGGCGGTATCGCCGGTTTGCTGGCGGCGGCCTGGGCTCAGGCCTGCGGCTTGCCCGTGACGTTGCTGGAGCGCGCGCCTGCTTGCGGTGGCCTGTTGCGCTCGTTTCGTGATGCCAGCGGGCAGGTCTTCGACATCGGCACGCACATCCCGGCAATGACGGGCGATGCGGTCGTCGATGGCCTGCTGTTCGAGGTGCCTGGGCTTGCCTGGCATGAGGTGCCGGTGCTGCAGGTGGGCAATGCGTTTGCCGGTGTGCTCGACACCCGCAGCCAGTTCATCGATATCACCCGGCTGCCCGAGGCCGCCTACCAGGCGTGCCTGGCGGGGCTGCTCAATACCCTGTCCAGCGACCAGGGGGCGCCTGACCTCGAAGCAGCCCTGCGCCGGCATTTCGGGGATGCACTGGCGGAAACGGTGTTCTTTCCGCTGCTGCGGCGCCTCTATCAGGCGCCGTTCAACGAGCTGAGCGCCAACAGTCACCGTTTCCTCGGGTATGGCCGTGTGATCGTTGGCTCGGCCGAGGTGTGCCGTGAGCTGAAGCGCTCGCCGCTCTACGACCGCAAGGTGGCGTTCCGCGACTACCTGGAAGGGCGCAGTGCGGTGCGGCACCGCTATCCAGCCGAAGGGGGCATGGGGGCATGGATCGACGCGCTGTGCCGCCGTTTCGAGGCCCGAGGCGGACGCCTGCTGACCGGCGCCCAGGTGGAGCGTATGGAGGTGGATGCTCGTTCGTTGCGCCTGGCCGACGGGCAGGACATTCCCTTCGAGCACCTGATCTGGAGCGCGCCGCTGGCTCACCTGGCTCGCGCGATGGGGGAGCGGGTGGACGGAGCACCGCCGCGCTTCCTGCCGTTGCGACTGTTCCACTTCGTGCTGGACCAGCCGCCGGCCTGCGACTGCCACTACCTCTACTTGAACGATGCCGATGTCAAGACGTTCCGCATCACGCTTTACGAGAACTTCTTGCCTGCACAGGGCAGCAGCCGGCGCATGACGGTGGAGGCCGTGGATACCGTAGGCGTGGAACCCGAGCAGCAGGCTCGCGCCATCCTCGATGAGCTGCGTCGCTGCGGGGTGCTGGGGGCGGGCTGTCAGGCCCGGTTGGTCCTTGAGCAACCGGTGGCCAACGGTTTTCCGGAGATCACCGTGGCGCAGGAGGCCGCCAGCCGCGAGCTGCGCGAGCGTCTGCTACGCCGCTTCCCGGCCTTGTTGCTGTGCGGACGCAATGCGGCGGAGACCTTTTTCACCACTGATACGTTGCTGGATACCGCGGTGCAGTTGGCGTCGCGTTTCGGCCGGCCGGACCTTGAGCAGGGAGGCATCCATGGGAACTGAGCGGGTTCTGGTGATAGCGGCCCACCCGGATGACGAGGTGCTGGGCTGCGGCGGCAGCATCGCGCGGCATGTGGCGCGGGGCGATGAGGTGCATGTGGCGATCATGGCTCAGGGACTTTTCAGCCGCGGTACGCCGGAAGAGGCGGAGCAGCAGGCCCTGCGCGATGCCTGTGCCCAGGCCAACCGTCACCTTGGCGTAGTCGGGCTGGAGTGCTTCGACCTGCCGGACAACCGCCTGGACGGGCTCGATCGGCTGGACGTCATCAAGCCCGTCGAAGCACTGGTCGACCGTATCCAGCCCGGCATCGTCTACACCCACTGGAGCGGCGATGTGAACATCGATCACCGACGCCTGCACGAGGCGGTGGTGACAGCATGCCGTCCGCAACCCGGTCACCCGGTCCATACCCTGCTGTTCTTCGAAATCCCTTCATCCACCGAGTGGCAGGTGAGCCAGAGTGCTCCGCAGTTCTGGCCGACCTGGTTCAACGACATCGAGGACACCCTGGAGGCAAAACTCCAGGCGCTGGACATCTATGCCATGGAGATGCGTGCCTGGCCGCATCCTCGTTCGCTGCGTGCGGTGGAGCACCTGGCACGCTGGCGTGGCGCCAGTGTCGGCATGCAGGCGGCCGAGGCATTCGTCCTCGGCCGTCGACTCAATTCCTTCTGAGGGCGCCTGGCGCCGAGACGATTCCATGAGCGATCAAACCCATCACATGCAGGACTGGACAAGTACCGACCTGCGTCGGTCCAGCGGCGGGCAGCTTTTTGATAACGCGGGTGTACGTCGCTTGCGCGCGGCCGTGGAAGAGGACTTCGCCGCCCGGCAGCTCGCGTCTGGCGGGCTGCGTTTGTTCGGTGCGTTTTCCGAAGCGGAGGGGCTGGATGACCTGCTGGCGAAGCACGCCAGCGCGCTGGCTGAGGGCCAGCGCCTGGTGCTGGGCATGCGTTCCGTCGCCCATTGGCAAGCCGCATCGGGCGACGGCGCCAGGCTGGCGGACGTGCCGGCGGAACGGGGCACTGCAGCCTGTGAACCGGCCGATCTGGCTGCACTTGCGTCGCGCCATGGTCTTTCCCTGGTTGCGCTCGAACCCTATGGAGGCCTCTGGGACAACGCATTCCTCCTTGCCAGCCTGCCGCACCCGTTCAAGTGGCTGCGCCTGCTTTCCTGGCTGGAGACGGACGGTTCGTTGCTGCGCCTGGCGCTGTTGCTGGAGCAGCAGGTCGTGTCCCGGCTGGATTGCCAGGCGACGGGGCGCTACCTGGTGGCCTTGGAGAAGAGTGCGCCGGTAGAGGCGTCACCGGAGTGGAGCTTGCGCCAGCAGCAGGCGCGGCAGATGCGGGCGAGTGACGGCCTGGATGGCTTGCAGGATGTGCTGCAGACCTCCCCCGAAGTGTTCGCCGCCGCCCTGGAGAGCGACTCCACACGCCTCAGGGCGCGCCACCTGCTGTTCATCCTGGTGCGTGCGCTGCGCCTTGCCCGGCCGGCTTTCCAGGTCGGACCGTGGCTCCCGGATGCCGTTGCTGCGCAGCTGGATGCCTGGTTCCGTGCCGAGGCCATCGACACCCGCAACATGGCCCTGGTCCATGGCTGGGTCGCGCCCGGCGCGCCGGAGCGCATGCGCCAGGGCGTGGATATGGTCTCCGGGCTGGAATACCACCTGTCCGCCGCGCTGCTGCGCGATTACTTCAAGACCCACAGCGGAGTCAGTTCGTGAAGTCACCTGCGATCGTCAGCTTTCTCTGGGAGTCGCAGCTGGGTGTGCTGCGTGCCTTCTTCAACCGCCATGGGCCAATGACGGTGGTGACTCTGTCGCCCTACGTCACCGACACCCTGACTACGATAATCGAGCAATCGGGCAGCCGGCTCTTTGTGGTGGACCATGAGCTGGGCGACACTGGCGCCTTGGCGGTGCAGGCCGAATACGAGCCGCTGCGTGAGCGCCTCGACGGCCTGCTGCGTGCGCTTCCGGAGGCACTGGCGGGGGAGCGTGTGGAGGAAGTGGCGCCGGTCATCCGTGCGCGACTGGATGCTGAGCTGCCCTTGCTGACCACGCTGTTGCATGGACTGGAGCTCGCTCAGCGCGAGTTCCAGCTAAGCCTGATGATCGGCAGCGAGGATGTCCTGCCCGCCGCCAAGGTGGCGATGCACTGGGCACGGACCCAGGGCATTCCGTCATTGCACCTGTCCCACGCCCTGGCGTTGAACGATCCGCATACGGTGCATGCGCAACTGGTGGCGGACATCCATGCGGTCTACGGCCAGCGGGGCCTGGAGGGCTACCTGGATTACGGCATCCCCGCTGAGCGCATGCGGGTCACCGGCAACCCGGCCTGGGACCGCCTGGTGCCGCTGCGCGGCGAGCGAGCGCGGCATGAGCAGAGCCTTCGCCAGCGTCATCACCTACGCGAGGGCGGGCCGATCGTGGTGTTCGGCACCACCTGGACCAGCAGCCTCACCGCCCATGGCGATGAGGGCATCTTCGGACAGACCCTGGGCGCCTTCATTGCCGCTTGTGAGGCGGTGCGGCGCAGCGGCCTGGCGATCAACCCGGTGATCAAGGACCGGCCTCCGAACTATCACTTTGGTGAGCGACGGTTCCGCGAGCTGTTGCTCGAGCACGGTGCTGATCCGGCGAGCTATCTCTACACGGTGGAAGACGCGCAGCTCTGGGCTGCCGCGTCGGATGTACTGATTGCGGTGGACTCCAACTATTGCGTCGAGGCCCTGCTGTGCGGGACCCCGGCGATCAACCTGCAGCATCCGGCCAACACCCTGTTCGGCCCTTGCTACGGTGCAGATGCCGGCGTGCTGGATGTGGAGATGGATGAGCTGGCCGAGGCACTGCTGCGCCTGCTGAGCGATGCTGACTTCCGCGAGTCCCTGCACGCGAAGGCGGAGCAGGGCTTGCCCTACCTGAACCTGGGGGTTGATGGCCTGGCCACCGAGCGGGTGGTCGAGCTGATGGGCGAGATGGCCAGGGGCCTGGTGCCGAAGCTGGTGGCGTGGCTGGAAGCCCGCCTGCCCAGCGAGGCTGAGCGCTCGCTGATCGAGGCGAAGATACGGGCCGTGGGAGTGGCTGGCCCTCTGCTGGACATCCATGTACTGGGCTCGGAGCAACCTGATGCGTTGGCCGCGACCCTGGCCAGCCTGGAACAGGCATTGTCGGCGCCGTTCCGGGTACGGGTCTATGACACCGAGCCCGTTGCCGGGGTCGAAACGTTCTGCGTTGAGGGGCCGCAGCGTCTGGACGTGCTGAACGAGCAGTTGTTGAGTGCACCGGATGCCAGTCCCTGGCAACTGGTGGTGGAGGCCGGTGTTGAGTTCACCCGGGCCGGCCCCTTGCTGCTGTGCCTGGAGTTGGCCGAGGCCCTTCGCGCGGAAGCGGAGGAGGGGGTGATGGCACACGCCTGCTACGCGGATGAGTTGCAGCGAGCACCTTCCGGCGCCCTGGGGCCGTTGTTCAAGCCGGATTTCAATCTGGACCTGCTGCTTGGCTTCCCGGCGCTCGTCGGTCGGCATTGGGTGTTTCGTCAGCGCAGTGTCGTGGAATTGGGGGGGCTGGATACGGTATTCGGCTCTTCGTCCCTGCTGGATCTGGCATTGCGCCTGGTCCATGGCAGCGGAGGCAATGGCGTGCTGCATATGCCGGAAGTTCTGCTGGCGGCGGATGCTCCGGTCATGGAGGTCGCACCTGCGGAGCAGGTTGCCATCGAGCGTCATCTTGCGGCGCGGGGCTACGATGCCGCGCGGGTCCAGGCTTTCCTGCCAAGGCGTTACTACATCGACTACGGTCATCCGGAGGCGCCCCAGGTCGCCATCGTGGTGGCGGTGCAGGACAACCTGGGTCTGGTGCAGCGGTGCGTCGAGAGTCTGCTGGAATACACCACCTACTCCAACTACCAATTGCTGCTGGTGGACTGCGGCAGCGTCGAGTCCGCCACCCAGGACTGGCTGCAGGGCGTCGATGCGCTGCAGAGCGAGCAGGTGAAGGTCTGGAACTTCGACGGGCCGTTCAATCAGGCCGCGATGGTGAATGCCGTCGCGATGACGGTGGAGGCGGAGTACCTCCTTCTGCTGAGTCATGACGTGCGCATCATTCAGCCGGAATGGCTGGAGCAGCTGCTCAACCATGCCCAGCGGCCGGAGGTCGGTGCGGTGGGGGCCAAGGTACTGGACGCTGAGGGCGGCATCGAGCAGGCCGGCATGGTGCTGGGGCTGCATGAATGTGCAGGACGCACCTTTGTTGGGGAACCTGGCGATGCTCCGGGGTACATGAGCCGCTTGCAGGTCGCGCAGAATTACACGGCGTTGGGGCTCGCCTGCATGATGGTGCGTCGCGCGTCCTTCATCGAGGTGGGCGGCTTCGACGCCGACAGTATCAATGCCTTCTATGCCGATACCGACCTCTGCCTGCGCTTGCGGGCTGCCGGCCTGCTGAATGTGTGGACGCCGCATTGTGTCGTGCAGCGCGAGGGCCTGGATTTGTCGGTACTGGCCATCCCTGGGGCGCTGGAGCGGCAGGCGGCGTTCCGTGGGGAGCGCCAGGAGATGCTGCGGCGATGGCTGCCGGTGCTGGCTCGGGACCCTGCCTACAATCCGAATCTGTCGTTGAAGGGAAGCGGTTTCAGCTTCGAGTACCCGACTCGTCGCGTGCACCACCCGCTGCTGCCCCAGGTGGTCTGTTACCCCGCCGATATCACCGGTTGCGGTCACTACCGCGTCCGACAGCCTTTCGCGGCCTTGCGGCAGGTTGGCATGGTCGATGGGCTGATCAGCGGTGTGCATCTGCCCGTGGTGGAACTGGAGCGGGCGGGGGCCACGAGCCTCATCCTGCAGCGGCAGATCATGGAGCCGCAGATCGAGGGCATCCGTGAAGTGAAGGCGTTGTCCGGTGTGTTCAAGGTCTACGAGCTGGACGACTACCTGCCCAATCTGCCGCTGAAGAGCGTACACCGCGACACCATGCCGAAGGACATCCTGCGCTCGCTGCGCCAGGCGGTGGCACTGACCGATCGCTTCGTTGTCTCCACCGAGCCGCTGGCCGAGGCCTTGCGCGACCTGCACGGGGACATTCGGGTGGTGCCCAACTTCCTCCCCGAACACTGGTGGGGCAATCTGCGCAGCCAACGCCGTCGAGGCCGCAAACCGCGTGTCGGCTGGGCCGGAGGGAGCAGCCATCTGGGCGACCTGGAGCTGATCACCGACCTGGTCAAGGCGCTGAAGGACGAGGTGGAGTGGGTCTTCTTCGGCATGTGCCCGGAGCGTATCCGTCCCTACATCCATGAGTTCCACGGCGGCGTACCCATCGAGCAGTACCCGGCGCTGCTGGCGAGCCTGGACCTGGACCTGGCGCTGGCGCCACTGGAGCCGAACCTGTTCAACGAGTGCAAGAGCAACCTGCGCCTGCTGGAATATGGCGCGTGCGGTTTCCCGGTGATCTGTACCGATGCGGTCTGCTACCGAGGCGACCTGCCGGTGACCCGGGTGAAGAACCGCTTCAAGGACTGGCTGGACGCAGTGCGCATGCACCTGGATGACCTGGACGCCACTGCTCGGCAGGGCGATGCGCTGCGCGAGCGTGTACTCGGCGAGTGGATGCTGAAGGGCGAGAATCTGCAGCGCTGGCGTTCGGCGTGGCTGCCGGACTGAGTTTCTCAGGAGCCGACGAACGGTATGGCGAAATCCTAAAGCTTCGTCATACCCGCCGATAACCCCGGTACGGACACAGTTCGTGCTTGTTGAGCAAGCCCCGGGAGAAAAAATTTCAAATCTCCCCTAAAGGTCCAACGACAAGCGCCGATAAACAGTTCGAATGCGAATTCTAGGGGCACCTGAGCAGCAGGTCCTGAAGGTCGCAGGCTCAGGCAAATACTAGGTACTTCGGGAGACGCCACCATGGCACTTACAGTCAACACAAACATCGCTTCGCTCAACACTCAGCGTAACCTGAACGCATCGTCCAACTCGCTGAACACCTCGCTGCAGCGTCTCTCCACTGGTGCCCGCATCAACAGCGCCAAGGACGATGCCGCCGGCCTGCAGATCTCCAACCGTCTGACCAACCAGATCAGCGGCCTGAACCAGGCAACCCGTAACGCCAACGACGGCATCTCCCTGGCGCAAACCGCTGAAGGTGCCCTGCAGCAGTCCACCGCGATCCTGCAACGTATCCGTGACCTGTCCATCCAGGCCGCCACTGGCTCCAACAGTGCTGACGACCGTGCCGCCCTGCAGAAAGAAGTGACTGCCCAGCAGGCCGAACTGTCCCGTATCGCCGAAACCACCACCTTCGGTGGTCGCAAGTTGCTGGACGGCTCCTTCGGCACCACCAGCTTCCAGGTGGGTTCCAAGGCCTACGAGACCATCGACGTGACCCTGCGCGATGCCTCCTCCAGCAAACTGGGTTCCTACCAGGTCGGCGGCGGCGCCTCTACCAATACCGCTGGTGCTTCCGCGGCCGCCACCACCAAGACCGGTACCCTGATCACCGGTAGCGGCGGCGCCTTCGGCTCCGGCACCGTAACCGTGGTGGGTAATGGCCAGACCAAGGACATCGCCATCACCGCGACTGACAGCGCGAAGAGCATCGCCCAGAAGTTCGACGGCTCCATCTCTGGTCTGTCCGCCACTGCCCGTACCGTGGTTCAGGCCGACGTGAACTTCACCTCCGGTGCCGCTACCTTCAACATCACCGTGGGCAGCAATACCGTGCAGATGGTAGGTGTGACCTCCAACGAGGACCTGACCAACCAGATCAACTCCAACGCCGGCAAGTTGGGTCTGACTGCCAACTACGACAAGCAGAGCGACAAGATCACCATCACCTCGTCTACCGGTGAGACCATCCAGTTCGGCACTGCGACTGGTTCTTCGGCAGGCACTATTGATGTGGCTGTACAAGGTAACGATGGGACCTTCGGGGCTGCAGCAGATGTCAAGGCTGCCGGCGGCAAGGCCTTCGGTTACGTGCAGCTGGACTCCCCGACCTCCTTCGCGGTGACCGGCGCTACCACCGAGGTGTTCTCGCAGAGCTCTTCGACCCTGAACACCGTGGCCAACGTCGACATCTCCACGGCTGATGGTGCCCAGCGCGCAATTGCGGTAATCGATAGCGCCCTGGCGGCGATCGACTCCCAGCGTGCCGACCTCGGTGCTGTGCAGAACCGCTTCGACAACACCATCTCCAACCTGCAGAACATCTCCGAGAACGCTTCCGCCGCTCGGAGCCGGATCAAGGACACTGACTTCGCGGCCGAAACCGCTACGCTGTCCAAGAACCAAGTTCTGCAACAGGCTGGCACGGCGATCCTGGCCCAGGCCAACCAGCTGCCGCAGTCGGTCCTCAGCTTGCTGAGGTAAGTGAGGCAGAGCGCCTAGTCACTGATGGGAGGAAGGGACTTACCCTTCCTCCCATTTGGCCATTGTGAGGTATGTAAAAAATGGATATCTCAAGCATTTCGTCGGTCAGCGCCATCCCTCGGTTGGTGAAGGACTCCAACGGAGCGACGCCTGCCCAGGGCGTTGTCACCCCGAATACGCCCACCACGGTCCCGGTGGCCAGCGGCGCGGCTACACAAGACGACAAGGATGCACGGAAAGGTCAGGGCGCCGACCTGGAGTCGGCTGTGTCTGATATCCAGTCGTTCGTTCAGGCCGTCAAGCGCGGGCTGGAGTTCAGCGTTGATGACTCGACTGGCGATGTGGTGGTGAAGGTCATCGATACCGACTCGGGCAAGCTGATACGCCAGATTCCGTCGGAGGAGCTGCTCAAGCTTGCCGAACGTCTCGACGACATCCGCAGTCTGATGTTCGAAGCCAAGGCCTGAGTTGGCGCGATTCTTGTTTGCTTAGCTGCCAATCCTTCCAGGAAGGGGATTCGGGACGTTTTTTTGACGGAGGTGTGAAATGGCCACAACGATCGGCACAGTCGGTTCGGGACTGATCGACATCGATACGACAGTCAAGACGCTGGTGAACAACGCCAGGGCGCCTAAGCAGAACCAACTGGACGCGCTTGAGTCCAAGACCACCACCAAGCTCACTGCCTTGGGCAGCCTCAAGAGTGCCGTCAGCGATTTCCAGACTGCAATGGCCCTGCTCAACAGCCCGAGCAGCTTCCTGTCGCGTAGCGTGGTCTCCTCCAATACCGCCGCACTGAACGCAACCGGTACCGCAAGTGCCATAGCGGGCACCTACAGCATCAACGTCACCCAGCTTGCCCAGGGCAGCAAGATTGCGTCTGCGGCTTTCGCCGATGGTTCGACGACTGCATTCAATTCAGGAACCCTGGATATCAAGATCGGCGGTGAGGATGCTCTCAACCTCTCCATCGACAGCACCAACAACACACTCACCGGCATCCGTGACGCCATCAACAAACAGGGTGCGGCCAAGGGGCTGAGTGCCACCATCGTCACCGATAGCCAGGGCTCCCGCCTCGTCCTGAGCAGCAGCAAGATGGGCGATGGCAAGGACATCACCATGACCGGTACCAGCACCTCGGGTAGCGCCACCGACCTGAGCAAGCTGACTTTCCCTGGCGCAGCCCTGAATGCGTCTGACTTTGCTACACCTGCCGAGTACGACGCTGCTGTGGCCGCTGCCGGAAAGACCTTGAATACGGCGCAAAGCGCCAAGCTGACCGTTGACGGATTGAATGTGGTCAGCGATTCCAACAGCGTGTCCACGGCTATCGAAGGGCTTACCCTGAATCTCACCGCCGCGACCGAGGCCGGCAAGCCGCTGACGCTCACGGTGTCCCAAAACAACAGTGCTGTGAAAACCAACGTCCAGAACTTCGTCACGGCCTATAACAAGATGGTGTCCACCATCAACAGCCTGACCAAGGTCACAGCAGTGGAGGGCAGCAAGCCCGTTGTAGCGGCCCTTGCTGGTGACTCCTCCGCTCGCAGTCTGCTGGCAAACTTGCGCACCGAACTGGTTACCCAGAGCGGCGATGGTGGGACCGTCAAGGCCCTGGCTACCTTGGGCATTGCGACCAAGACCGATGGCACCCTCGAACTGGACAACGCCAAGCTCGACAAGGCAATAGCGTCGGATGTCCAGGGTATTTCCGACTTCTTCACCGGCGACAACGGCTTGGCCAATCGTCTGACCAACCGCGCCAAGCCCTTCACCTCGTCGGGCGGTGTGATCGAGCAGCGCAGTTCGGTCCTGCGCGACACCATCAAAAGTGTCGACAAGCAGCAGGAAGCGTTGGATGCGCGGATGACGGTGCTCCAGGCTCGCCTCTTCAAGCAGTTCACCACCCTGGACAGCCTGCTGAGCCAGATGCAGAGCACCAGCTCCAATCTGACTTCCCAACTCAAGAATCTCCCGGGTGTTGCCAGCAGCAGTTGATCTGGAGTTTGAAGCGCAAGCCTCCTGATAGCGAAAAAAGATGGACGGAGGCTTAAGCTCTTGCAGGACCGGCCGATAAGATGAACATCGACGAAACACCGGTTCACAAGGAGTTGCGCAAATGAACGCGATGATGGCCATGCAGCAGTATCAGCGGGTCAATGTCCAGGCCCAGGTTGCCGAAGCCAGTCCCCACCGCCTTATCCAGATGCTCATGGAAGGTGGTCTGGAGCGCATGGCGCAGGCCCAGGGCGCGATGATGCGCGACCAGGCGTCGCTCAAGGGCGAGCTGATCAGCAAGTCCATCGCCATCATCGGCGGGCTGCGCGAAGCGCTTGACCCTGCTCAGGGCGGTGAGATTGCCAGCAACCTTGATCGCCTCTACGAATACATGATTGCTCGCCTGATCGAGGCCAATAAGGCCAACGACCCTGCGCTCGTCAACGAAGTGGCAGGGCTGCTGCGCGAAGTGAAATCCGGCTGGGACGCCATCGCGCCCGTTTGAGGAGTGCATCATGAGCCAGACCATGCTCAAGCAGATCGAAGAGACCCGTGAGGCACTCGTCTCGGCGTTCGAAAGCCAGGACTGGGAGGCTGTCGGGCGTCTGGACCTCCAGTGCCGGGAGCAGGTGAACGTGGCGATGCTGGACTGCAGCGACATCGAGGAGGGGCTACGTGCCCAGCTCGAAGCGCTGATCGAGGTCTATCGTCAGTTGACCGAATCCTGTGCGCGCCAACGCGACGAGGTGGCGGCGGAGCTCAGCCAGATTGTCCGTGCCAGCCAGGGTGCCAAGGTGTACCAACTCTTCGGTTGAGTGAACCAGGGCTGCATCGATGCCCCTCGGTGCAGCTTTCGTGGCCTTTCGCGAGGCTATCGGGGCTCCCGAAAAATACACGCCATAAATTTGACTCGGTCGGCGTTTTTGACTTTACTACTGGCCAATTGCCGGCGGAACCCCTTGAGGTACGTCGGTTTTTCTTGCCGCGTTCCAGTGGCGCCCGCTTTCGAGTAAGAACAGACCGATGTGGCGTGAAACCAAGATTCTGCTGATCGACGACAACGCTGATCGGCGTCGAGACCTGACAGTCATTCTGAACTTCCTCGGCGAAGACCACCTGGCCTGCGGCAGCGCCGACTGGCGTGCCCTGGCGGATGCCAGCAGTGCCAGCCGCGACGTGCTCTGTGTGCTGCTTGGCGAGGTTCAGTCCAAGGGTGGAGTGCTGGAGCTGCTCAAGCAGATCGGCAGCTGGGACGAGTTTCTGCCTGTGTTGCTGATCGACCAGGTGGCCCCGGTCGAGTGGTCGGAAGATATCCGCCGCCGCGTGCTGGCCTCCCTGGAGATGCCGCCCAGCTACAACAAGCTCCTCGATTCGCTGCACCGCGCCCAGGTTTACCGCGAGATGTACGACCAGGCCCGCGAGCGTGGCCGCCAGCGCGAGCCGAACCTGTTCCGCAGCCTGGTAGGCACGAGTCGTGCGATTCAGCAGGTGCGGCAGATGATGCAGCAGGTCGCCGATACCGATGCCAGCGTTCTCATCCTCGGCGAGTCCGGCACCGGCAAGGAAGTGGTGGCGCGCAACCTTCACTACCATTCCAAGCGCCGCGAAGCGCCCTTCGTGCCGGTCAACTGCGGTGCGATTCCTGCCGAGTTGCTCGAGAGCGAGCTCTTCGGTCACGAGAAGGGTGCCTTCACCGGTGCCATCACCAGCCGTGCTGGTCGTTTCGAACTGGCCAACGGCGGCACGTTGTTCCTCGACGAGATCGGCGACATGCCGCTGCCCATGCAGGTCAAGTTGCTGCGTGTGCTACAGGAACGTACTTTCGAGCGGGTTGGCAGCAACAAGACCCAGAATGTCGATGTGCGCATCATTGCTGCGACTCACAAGAACCTCGAGCAGATGATCGAGACCGGCAGCTTCCGCGAGGACCTTTACTACCGCCTCAACGTCTTCCCCATCGAGATGGCCCCGCTGCGTGAGCGCGTGGAGGACATCCCGTTGCTGATGAACGAGCTCATCTCCCGCATGGAGCACGAAAAGCGCGGCTCCATCCGCTTCAACTCCGCCGCCATCATGTCGCTGTGCAACCACGACTGGCCGGGCAACGTCCGTGAGCTGGCCAACCTGGTGGAGCGCATGGCGATCATGCATCCCTACGGCGTCATCGGCGTCAGCGAGCTGCCGAAGAAGTTCCGCCATGTGGATGACGAGGACGAGCAGCTCGCCGCCAGCCTGCGCGAAGAGTTGGAGGAGCGTTCCGCCATCGGCGCCGGCCTGCCCGGCGTCAGTGCTCCGGCGATGTTGCCGCCCGAAGGCCTGGACCTGAAGGATTACCTGGGCAACCTCGAACAGGAGCTGATCCAGCAGGCGCTGGACGATGCGGCTGGTGTGGTGGCCCGTGCCGCCGAACGCCTGCGCATCCGCCGCACCACCCTGGTGGAGAAGATGCGCAAGTACGGCATGAGCCGTCGCGACGAAGATATGGCGGAAGATTGACGTACTTTTGCTAACTTGCTGATTTAAAAGGATTAATTTTTAGGCACGGGTATTGCTAAGTCTCTTGTGAAACGACCGTTGGATGACGGTTTGCCGAGCGAGAGACCGAAATGACCGCAAGAGCCAACCCCGCACAGCAAGACGACGAGAACACCCAGGTGAATGTCGAAGAGGCCGGCCGCGCCAGCCTCGAAAAGACCTTCGCCATGTTCAACCAGATGTCGTCTCAGCTCAGTGAGTCGTACAACGTGCTCGAAGCGCGTGTCACTGAGCTCAAAGGGCAGTTGGCACTGGTCAGCGCTCAACGCATGCAGGAACTGGCGGAAAAGGAACGCCTGGCCCAGCGCCTGCAGAGTCTGTTGGACCTGCTGCCTGGTGGCGTCATCGTCCTCGACGGACAGGGTGTCGTCCGCGAGGCCAACCCGGTGGCCTGTAGCCTGCTCGGGCGCCCCCTGGTCGGTATGCTCTGGCGCGAGGTCATCGCGCGCAATTTCGCTCCCCGCAAGGACGACGGCCATGAGATTTCCCTCAAGGATGGCCGTCGCGTCTCCATCGCCACCCGATCCCTCGATGGTGAGCCTGGTCAGTTGGTGCTGCTGGCCGACCTGACGGAAACCCGCCGCTTGCAGGACGAACTGGCCCGCCATGAGCGCCTGTCCTCGCTGGGTCGCATGGTCGCCTCCCTGGCTCATCAGATCCGCACGCCGCTGTCCGCCGCCTTGCTCTATGCCAGCCATTTGGCCGAGCAGGTACTGCCCACCGAACAGCAACAACGCTTTGCCAGTCGCCTCAAGGAGCGCCTCCATGAGCTGGAGCACCAGGTGCGTGACATGCTGGTCTTCGCCCGGGGCGACCTGCCGTTGCCGGATCGCCTCGCGCCGGTGATGCTGTTCGCCGCGTTGCGCTCGGCCGCCGAACCCCACCTCGCCGGCGCCCAGGTGCGTTGGCAGTGCGACATCAGTGGGGGTGAGGTGCTGTGCAACCGCGACACCCTCGTCGGTGCACTGTTGAACCTGATCGAAAACGCCACCCAGGCCGCCGGCTCGCGGCTGCGTCTGAAGGTGCATATCTTTGCCCGTGGCAACGCCCTGCACCTGTCCGTCAGCGATAACGGCCCCGGCATCGAGCCCGCCACCCTGGCACGTCTAGGCGAGCCTTTCTTCACCACCAAGACCACCGGAACCGGCCTCGGCCTGGCCGTGGTCAAGGCCGTGGCACGTGCCCACCAGGGCGAGCTGACGTTGCGCTCGCGCGTGGGGCTGGGCACCTGCGCCACCCTGGTTCTGCCGCTGCTGGCGGCACAGCCGGCTAAACAGGAGTGATTCCATGACCGTCAAGATCCTGCTGGTCGAAGACGACCGCGCCCTGCGCGAAGCCCTGGCCGATACCTTGGCCCTCGGCGGCTACGCCTACCGTGAGGCCGATTGCGCCGAGGCCGCCCTGGTGGCCCTGGGCGAGGAGCCCTTCAGCATGGTCATCAGCGACGTGAACATGCCGGGCATGGACGGGCACCAGTTGCTGGCCCTGATCCGCCCCCGTTATCCGCAGCTCCCTGTCCTGCTGATGACTGCCTACGGCGCTGTCGAGCGTGCCGTGGATGCGATCCGCCAGGGCGCGGCGGATTACCTGGTCAAGCCCTTCGAGCCTCGCGTGCTGCTTGATCTGGTCGGGCGCCATGCCCTGGGCCATGTCGCCCGTGGCGAAGCTGAAGGCCCCATCGCCGAGGACCCGGCCAGCCGCCAGTTGCTTGAGCTGGCGGCGCGGGTCGCCCGCAGCGATTCCACGGTGCTGATCTCCGGCGAGTCCGGCACCGGCAAGGAGGTCCTGGCGCGCTACATCCATCTGCAGTCGTCCCGTGCGGACAAGCCCTTCATCGCCATCAACTGTGCGGCCATCCCGGACAACATGCTGGAAGCCACGCTCTTCGGTCACGAGAAAGGGGCATTCACCGGCGCCATCGCTGCCCAGCCCGGCAAGTTCGAGCTGGCCAACGGCGGCACCATCCTGCTGGACGAGATTTCCGAGATGCCGCTGGCGCTGCAGGCCAAGCTCCTGCGGGTGCTGCAGGAGCGTGAGGTGGAGCGCGTCGGCGCGCGCAAGCCCATCGACCTGGATATTCGCGTGCTCGCTACCACTAACCGTGACCTGGCAGGGGAGGTGGCGGCCGGGCGTTTCCGTGAAGACCTCTACTACCGGCTCTCGGTTTTCCCCCTGGCCTGGCGCGCCTTGCGCGAGCGCCCGGCGGACATTCTGCCCTTGGCCGAGCGCCTGCTGGCCAAGCACGTACGCAAGATGAACCACGCCCCTGTCAGCCTCTCCCGCGAGGCGCGCGATGCCTTGTTGCACCATCCCTGGCCGGGCAATGTGCGGGAGCTGGACAACGCCATCCAGCGGGCGCTGATTCTCCAGCAGGGCGGCATCGTCCAGCCCCATGACCTGTGCCTGGATGCCCCTATCGGCATGGGTGTCGGTTCTTTGGCGCTGCAGCCGGTGCCCGTGTCCTCCGCATTGCCAGTGCCTACTCCGCCGGCGGCGGCCGACGCTGCCAGCGCGCTGGGTGAGGACCTGCGCCGCCACGAGTTCCAGATGATCATCGAGACGCTGCGCCTGGAGCGGGGTCGCCGGAAGGAGGCGGCCGAGCGGCTTGGCATCAGCCCCCGCACCCTGCGTTACAAGCTGGCGCAGATGCGCGATGCCGGCATGGACGTCGAGGCCTACCTCTACGCCAGCTGACAAGGGCCACGCGCCTGTCTAACCACTGATGACGGGGTTGGCCAGCCTGCCCAGGCTGCGCTAACTCCTTGTTCTGCCTGCGTTTCAGCTCCCTCCGAAACGTCTTCGCCAGTTCTGGCACCCTTGTTGCAAATACCCCTTCAAAGGCCGCTCCTGCGTCAAAAATCTGCGGCCGCGGAGGAATGTGATGAGCCAGGGTGTCGAATTCAATCGCCTGATGCTGGAAATGCGCTCCATGCAAATGGAGGCGATGGCACGACCCAAACCCACCACCCAAGCTGCGCCCGAGGCTGCTGCTGTGCCGAGCTTTTCCGAGATGCTCGGTCAGGCCGTCAACAAGGTGAGCGAGGTTCAGCAGGCGTCCAGCCAGTTGGCCACCGCCTTCGAGATGGGCAAGAGCGGCGTCGACATCACTGACGTGATGATCGCCTCGCAGAAGGCCAGCGTTTCCTTCCAGGCTTTGACCCAGGTGCGCAACAAGCTGGTCCAGGCCTACCAAGACATCATGCAGATGCCGGTTTAAGGGGTGAGGTGAGAAATGGCAGACGCAGCGACCGCCAACGTACCGGCACCCTCCACCGAGCCGGGTGAGAAGAAGCCCCTGTTCGGGCTGGCCTTCCTGGAAAACCTGTCGCAGATGTCCATGCTGCGCCAGATCGGCCTCATGGTCGGCCTGGCTGCCAGCGTTGCTATCGGCTTCGCCGTGGTGCTTTGGTCCCAGCAGCCGGATTACCGCCCGCTGTATGGCAGCCTCACCGGCATGGATGCGAACCAGGTGATGGAGACGCTGAACGGCGCCGACATTCCCTACAAGATCGAGCCCAACTCCGGCGCGCTGCTGGTCAAGGCAGATGACGTGGCGCGTGCCCGCATCAAGCTCGCTGGCGCCGGCCTTGCCCCCAGCGACGGCAACGTGGGCTTCGAGATCCTCGACAAGGACCAGGGCCTGGGCACCAGCCAGTTCATGGAGGCCACTCGCTACCGCCGGGGCCTTGAGGGCGAACTGGCTCGCACCATCTCCAGCCTGAACAACGTCAAGGGCGCGCGCGTCCACCTGGCCATCCCGAAAAGCTCGGTATTCGTCCGTGATGAGCGCAAGCCCAGCGCCTCCGTGCTGGTTGAGCTGTACCCGGGCCGCAATCTCGAGCCGAGCCAGGTGATGGCCATCGTCAACCTGGTGGCTACCAGCGTTCCCGAACTGGAGAAAGGGCAAGTCACCGTGGTCGACCAGAAGGGCACCCTGCTGTCCGACCAGCAGGAGCTGTCCGAACTGACCATGGCGGGCAAGCAGTACGACTACACCCGCCGGATGGAGAGCCTGTTCACCCAGCGCGTGCACAGCATCCTGCAGCCGGTGCTGGGCAGCGGCCGCTACAAGGCCGAAGTGTCGGCAGACGTCGACTTCAGCGCCGTCGAATCCACCTCCGAAATGTTCAACCCCGACCAGCCGGCCCTGCGCAGCGAGCAGAAGCTCGCCGAGGAGCGCCAGGCGGGCTCCGGGCCCCAGGGCGTACCCGGTGCGCTGTCCAACCAGCCGCCCGGCCCGGCCAATGCCCCGCAACAGGCCACCGCCGCTGCAGCCCCTGGCGTGCAGCCTGGCCAGCCGATCCTCGACGACAACGGCCAGCAGATCATCGACCAGGCCACCGGCAAGCCGCTGCTGGCGCCGTACCCGACCGACAAGCGCGACCAGAGCACCCGCAACTACGAGCTGGACCGTTCGGTGAGCTACACCAAGCAGCAGCAAGGCCGCCTGCGCCGCCTGTCCGTGGCCGTGGTGCTGGACGACCAGGTCAAGGTCAACGCCCAGGGCGAGACCACCCACGTACCCTGGACCGCTGACGAGCTCGCCCGCTTCACTCGCCTGGTGCAGGACGCGGTGGGCTTCGATGCCAGTCGTGGCGACAGCGTCAGCGTGATCAACACGCCGTTCCATGGCGGCCAGGATGATGTGATCGAACTGCCGTGGTACGAGCAGGTCTGGTTCCAGATGCTGATGTCTGCGCTGAAGCAACTGTTCCCGGCGCTGCTGATCCTGATTCTGGTGTGGTTCGTGCTGCGTCCGGTGCTGAACAACATCTCCGGCGCCAAGGACAGGGAGCGCGAGGCAGCCCTGGCGGCCGATCGCGAGCTTGGCGAGCTGGGTGGTGGGCTGTCCGGTGAGCTGGCCGACGATCGGGTCAGTCTCGGCGGACCGCAGAGCATCCTCCTGCCCAGCCCGAGCGAGGGGTATGATGCGCAACTGAACGCGATCAAGAGCCTGGTGGCTGAAGACCCGGGTCGCGTGGCTTTGGTAGTCAAAGAGTGGATCAACTCCGATGAGTGACAATCGCCCCCCAGCCAAGCTGACCAAGGTAGACAAGGCAGCCATCCTGCTCCTGTCCCTTGGCGAGACCGATGCCGCACAGGTGCTGCGCCACATGGGCCCGAAGGAGGTCCAGAAGGTCGGCGTGGCCATGGCGCAAATGCGCAACGTCCACCGCGAGCAGGTGGAGCAGGTGATGGGCGAGTTCGTCGAGATCGTCGGCGACCAGACCAGCCTGGGCGTCGGTGCCGACGGCTACATCCGCAAAATGCTCACCCAGGCTCTGGGCGAGGACAAGGCGAACAACCTCATCGACCGTATCCTGCTGGGTGGCAGCACCAGCGGCCTGGACAGCCTGAAGTGGATGGAGCCACGCGCCGTGGCCGACGTGATCCGCTACGAGCACCCGCAGATCCAGGCCATCGTCGTCGCCTACCTTGACCCCGATCAGGCCGGTGAGGTGCTCAGCCACTTCGACCACAAGGTCCGCCTCGACATCATCCTGCGGGTGTCGTCGCTCAACACCGTGCAGCCGTCCGCGTTGAAGGAGCTGAACCAGATCCTCGAGAAGCAGTTCGCCGGCAACGCCAGCTCGACCCGCACCACCATGGGCGGCGTCAAGCGTGCGGCAGACATCATGAACTACCTCGACAGCTCGGTCGAAGGCGCGCTGATGGACTCCATCCGCGAAGTGGATGCCGACCTGTCCGGACAGATCGAAGACCTCATGTTCGTCTTCGACAACCTGGCCGACGTGGACGATCGGGGCATTCAGGCGCTTATGCGTGAGGTGTCCTCCGAGGTGTTGGTGGTGGCGCTCAAGGGCGCCGACGACGCGATCAAGGAGAAAGTCTTCAAGAACATGTCCAAGCGTGCCGCCGAACTGCTGCGCGACGACCTCGAGGCCAAGGGCCCGGTGCGCGTCAGCGACGTGGAAGCCGCGCAGAAGGAAATCCTCACCATCGCCCGCCGGATGGCCGAAGCCGGGGAGATCGTCCTCGGTGGCAAGGGCGGCGAAGAAATGATCTGAGGCGCATTCCATGGCCAACAAGGATGCGCAGAGCGAGCTGATCCGCGCCAAGGATGTCAACGCCTTCGACCGCTGGTCGCTGCCCAGCTTCGACCCCGAGGTGCCGGCCCCGGAGGTCGAGCCGGAGCCGCTGCCGAGCGAGGAGCCGGCAGCGGCGATCGACGAGGCGCAGCCGGAACCAGGGCTGGAGACGATCGAAGAAGTCCCGCCGGAAGACGTCAAACCACTGACGCTGGAAGAGCTGGAGGCCATCCGCCAGGACGCCTACAACGAAGGCTTCGCCACCGGCGAGAAGGACGGTTTCCACGCTGGCCAGCTCAAGGCCAAGCAGGAAGCGGACGTCGCACTCAATGCCCGCCTCGACGCGCTGGAGCAGTTGATGGGCCAACTGATGGACCCCATCGCCGAGCAGGACCAGCAACTGGAAGAGGCCGTCATTCACCTGGTGGGGCACATGGCCCGACAGGTGGTACAGCGCGAGCTGTCCACCGACTCCTCCCAGTTGCGCCACATCCTGCGGGAAGCCCTCAAGTTGCTGCCCATGGGTGCGAGCAACGTGCGCATCCACGTCAACCCACAGGACTTCGAATTGGTGAAGGCCCTGCGCGAACGCCATGAGGAGTCCTGGCGCATCCTCGAGGACGACGGCCTGCTGCCCGGCGGGTGCCGGATCGAAACCGAGCACAGCCGCATCGATGCCAGCGTGGAGACGCGCCTGGCCCAGGCCCTCAAGCAGCTCTTCGACCAGCAGCGGGACCAGAAGGTGCACCCACCGGCTGCCGACCTTTCCATCGACCTCGAGGACGGCCATGCGTCTTGATCGGGTCAGCTTTGCCCGCCGCCTGGCCGGGTATGCCGACGCGGTCAGCCTGCCCAACCAGCCCGTGGTGGAAGGTCGCCTGCTGCGCATGGTCGGCCTGACCCTGGAGGCCGAGGGCCTGCGTGCGGCCATCGGCAGCCGCTGCCTGGTGATCAACGACGACAGCTACCACCCCGTGCAGGTCGAGGCGGAAGTCATGGGCTTCGCCAGCGGCAAGCTGTACCTGATGCCGGTCGGCAGCCTGGCCGGCATCGCACCCGGTGCGCGGGTCGTGCCTCTGCCGGATACCGGTCGTCTGCCCATGGGCATGTCCATGCTTGGTCGGGTGCTCGATGGCGCCGGCCGTGCGTTGGATGGCAAGGGCGGGATGAAGGCCGAGGACTGGGTGGCGATGGACGGTCCGGTGATCAACCCGCTGAACCGTGACCCCATTTCCGTTCCCCTGGATGTCGGCATCCGTTCCATCAATGGCCTGCTCACCGTCGGTCGTGGCCAGCGCCTGGGCCTTTTCGCCGGCACCGGCGTCGGTAAGTCGGTGCTGTTGGGCATGATGACCCGCTTCACCGAGGCGGAGATCATCGTGGTCGGCCTGATCGGTGAACGGGGCCGCGAGGTGAAGGAGTTCATCGAGCACATCCTCGGCGAGGAGGGGCTCAAGCGCTCTGTGGTGGTGGCATCACCTGCCGACGATGCACCGTTGATGCGCCTGCGGGCGGCCATGTACTGCACCCGCATCGCCGAATACTTCCGTGACAAGGGCAAGAACGTCCTGCTGCTGATGGACTCCCTGACCCGTTTCGCTCAGGCCCAGCGGGAGATCGCCCTGGCCATCGGTGAGCCGCCGGCGACCAAGGGCTATCCGCCGTCGGTCTTTGCCAAACTGCCCAAGCTGGTGGAGCGTGCTGGCAATGGCGAGAAGGGTGGCGGTTCGATCACCGCCTTCTACACCGTGCTCTCCGAGGGCGACGACCAGCAGGACCCCATCGCCGACTCGGCGCGGGGCGTGCTCGACGGGCACTTCGTGCTGTCACGTCGACTGGCGGAGGAGGGGCATTACCCGGCCATCGACATCGAGGCGTCCATCAGCCGGGTGATGCCCCAGGTGGTGAGCCCCGAGCACCTCAAGATGGCCCAGCGCTTCAAGCAGTTGTGGTCGCGCTACCAGCAGAGTCGCGACCTCATCAGCGTCGGCGCCTACGTTGCCGGTGGTGACCCGGACACCGACCTGGCCATTGCCCGCCAGCCGTCCATGGCCGCTTTCCTGCAACAGGGGTTGGACGAGAGCGAGCCGCTGGCCGGCAGTGTCATGCGCCTGGGGGGCGTATTGGCCAACGGCAACGCGGGTTGATGAGTCATGGCCAATGACCGGGCGGCGCGCCTCGCGCCAGTGGTGGAGATGGCCCAGAAGGCCGAGCGCGAAGCCGCGCGGCTGATGGGCCAGTGCCAGGCCCAACTGGCCCAGGCCGAGGGCAAGCTCGGCGACCTCGAACGCTACCGGGGCGATTACCAGCAGCAGTGGATCACCCAGGGCAGCCAGGGCGTCAGCGGCCAGTGGCTGACCAACTACCAGCGCTTCCTCTCGCAATTGGAGGCGGCGGTGAGCCAGCAGAGCCAGAGCGTGGCCTGGCACCGGGAGAACCTGAACCGTGCGCGGGACACCTGGCAGCAGCGCTACGCACGGCTGGAAGGCCTGAGAAAGCTGGTGCAGCGCTACCGTGACGAGGCACGGTTGGCAGAGGACAAGCGTGAGCAGCGCCTGCTGGATGAGCTCTCCCAGCGTCTGAATCGTCCCGTGCAGGAGTGAGGCGCGGGTTGCCGAGGTCTCGGGCGGGTGCTACATCTTCTCAGCACGCGCCTTTTAATCTGACCAAGGAGTCTTGCATGGCCATCACCTCGATGCCTTCGAGCGACGGGCAAGAGTTGACCATCGTCATTCAGGGACGTTTCGACTTCGGGGCCCACCAGGAATTTCGCGACGCCTACGAGCGCGTCAGCATTTCTCCCCAGCGCTATGTCGTCGACCTGAAGGGCACCACCTACCTCGACAGCTCCGCCCTCGGAATGCTCTTGCTGTTGCGTGACCATGCGGGAGGCGACAGCGCCCAGATCCGCCTGGCCAACTGCAACCCGGACGTCCGCAAGATCCTCGCCATTTCCAACTTCGAGCAACTGTTCCAGATTGCCTGAGGTGCCTGTGCCTGGCCGTCTGTCGATCCTCATCGCCGAGGACAACGCGGCCGACCGCATGCTGCTGTCCACCATTGTCAGCCGCCAGGGGCATCGCGCCCTGACTGCCGGCAACGGCGTGGAGGCGGTGGTGCTGTTCCAGCAGGAGCGGCCGAACCTGGTGCTGATGGATGCGCTGATGCCGGAGATGGACGGCTTCGAAGCCGCGCGGCGCATCAAGCAATTGGCGGGGGAGGAACTGGTTCCGATCATCTTCCTCACCTCCCTGACCGAGAACGAGGCCCTGGTGCGTTGCCTGGAGGCCGGCGGCGACGACTTTCTCGCCAAGCCCTACAACCGGGTCATCCTCGAAGCCAAGATCAACGCCATGGACCGCCTGCGCCGCCTGCAGGAGACGGTGCTGCACCAGCGCGACCTGATCGCGCGGCACCATGAACACCTGCTGAACGAGCAGCGGGTGGCCAAGGCGGTGTTCGACAAGGTGGCCCACTCCGGCTGCCTCAAGGCCAAGAACATCCGCTACCTGCAGTCGCCCTATGCGCTGTTCAACGGCGATCTGCTGCTGGCCGCCTTCAAGCCCTCGGGCGGCATGCATGTGCTGCTGGGTGACTTCACCGGCCACGGCTTGCCGGCGGCCATCGGGGCGATGCCCCTCGCCGAAGTGTTCTACGGCATGACAGCCAAGGGCTATGCCATGTCCGACATCCTCCGCGAGATGAACGCCAAGCTGAAGCGCATCCTGCCGGTGGGCGTGTTCTGCTGCGCCACATTGCTGAACCTCAGTTTCCAGCAGCGGGTCCTGGAGGTGTGGAACGGTGGCTTGCCGGAGGGCTACCTGCATCGCAGCGCCGATGGCAGCGTGGTGCCGTTGGTGTCCCGGCACCTGCCGCTGGGCGTACTGGAGCCGGCAGCATTCGATGCGGCCTATGAGGTCTACCCCGTGGAACCGGGGGATCGCATCTTCCTCTGGTCCGACGGCGTGCTGGAGACGCGTAACGAGGCCGGTGAGCTGTACGGCGACGAGCGGTTGAAGGGGGTGTTCGCCCGTTGCCGACGCTCCGAGCACCTGTTCGATGCCATCCAGCAGTCCCTGACAGCGTTCAGTGGTGAGGCCCAGGACGACGTCAGCATGATCGAAGTCGGCGTGGTGGACGGCCTGGAACAATGGCCGCAACTGGACTTCACCGACAGTGGCCAGCTCAGCCCCCTGGAGTGGTCGGCCAGCTTCGAATTCCGCGCCCAGACGCTCAAACGCTTCAATCCGTTGCCGTTCCTGTTGCAACTGCTACTGGAAGTGCAGGGGCTCAGGGAGCAGGGCGGCGCGCTGTACACCGTGCTGGCGGAGCTGTATTCCAATGCCCTGGAGCACGGCGTGCTGGGGTTGGACTCCGCCCTCAAGCGTGATGCCAAGGGGTTCGCCGAGTACTACCGCGAGCGCAGCGCCCGCCTGGAGCGGTTGGAGGAGGGGCATGTGCGCATCCACCTAGCATTGATGCCAGAGGGAGAGGGCGGTCGCCTGCGCATCCAGGTGGAGGACAGCGGCAAGGGATTCGACGCACGGCAATTGCCTGCCGCTCAGGGCGGCAAGGTGCTGCTCAGCGGGCGCGGCCTGAATCTCGTCAGGCAGCTTGCCGCACGCTGCGACTTGCCGGAGGATGGCAAGGGCATTCGCGTGGAGTTCGTCTGGCCGCGCCCATCCTGATGTTCACTGTGTTCTACCGGGGGTAACCGGGTTGTCTGATCTGCATATCGATACCACTGTGCTCGCTGCCTTGCAGGAGGTCATGGAGGACGAGTATCCCGTCTTGCTGGATACCTTCCTGGTGGACTCCGAGGAGCGACTGCGCCTGCTGCACCAGGCCTGCGACCAGGGTGACGCCCAGGGGCTGCGCCTGGCGGCTCACAGCTTCAAGGGCAGCTGCAGCAACATGGGGGCGCCCTTGCTGTCGTCGCTGTGCAAGCAATTGGAAGAAGCTGGGCGTCGTGAGCAACTCGACGAAGTGCCCTCGCTGGTGGAGCAGATCGAACGTGAATTCGCCATCGTGCGCATCCTCATGCGCTCCGAGCGGCAGCGGTACCGTCTCTGACGGCGGACTTGGCCCGCCACTTGCAAATGCCCAGGCACGAATCCAACCCCCAGCGGAGAGTGCCCATGCCCGTTGCCCCCGATATGCTTCTGCAGGCCAAGCCTGAGGTGAAGCCGAACTTTCAGGCGGCAAAGTCCCAGGTGAGGACGCCCGAGCCCAGCAACGGCGGGGCTCCCAGCTTCGCCCAGATGTATGCGAAGGAACGGCAAGCCAAGCCTGCAGAACGAAGTGAACCCGCGCCCAAGCAGGCACGGGACAAGCCCGTCGACAACCGCAAGAATGAAGAGCCAGCCGACAAACCGGCTGCCGCACCGGCAGACAAGCCGACCACCGTTGCCGATAGCGGCAACGCCTTGCCGTCGGATGCAGCCGTCACCACCGCCAGCGACGATTCGACGGATACCACGTCCAGCGACGGCAGTTCGACGCTCGATCCGCTGCTGCTGATGGCCATGAACGGCCAGACGCCGCCAGTGCCCGCCGAGCCGCAGGTACAGCCGGCCGAGGTGCAGCCCGAAGTGCCGGCGCTGGTGGTGACCACGCCGCTTGCGACGGCCCAGGCCCAGGCAGTCCAGTCCGCGGCAGAGGAAGCCGACCCGCTCCAGGGGGTTGTCGGCCTGCCTCAGACACTGCAGGCCAGCACTGAGGGCGACCCGGTCCAGGCGGCCACCACTGCCACAGTGAACAGCCAGAATTCCGCCAGCGGCAGCCATAATTTCGCCAGCGCCATGGCAGCCTTCTCCGAGAAGGATGCCGAGGTGAGCGAGACGCTGCCCGAGGCCGAGCTGCCAGCCGGTGAGCTCTCCGAACAATTGGCTAAGGGGCTCGGCGAGAACAAGGCGGAGATCCGCAGTGAGGTGCTGGACAGCCGCCTGAATGCCCTCAACCAGGCCGTGACCCAGCAATCGGCCATGGCCCAGCGAGCCCCGGCCGTGGTGCCCGGCCAACCGGTGGCCATCAACCAGAACGGCTGGAGCGAAGCCGTAGTGGATCGGGTGATGTGGCTGTCCAGCCAGAATCTGAAGTCCGCCGAGATCCAGCTCGACCCGCAGGAGCTGGGGCGGCTGGAGGTGCGCATCCATGTGAACCAGGACCAGACCCAGGTCACCTTCGCCAGCCCCAACGCCGGCGTGCGGGATGCGCTGGAAGGGCAGATGCACCGCCTGCGCGACATGTTCAACCAGCAGGGCATGACCCAGCTTGACGTCAACGTCTCCGACCAGTCCCTGGCACGCAGTTGGCAGGGCCAGCAGGGTGGCGAGGGTGAGCGGCGTGGCGGCGGCAATGGCAATGGCGGCTTGCTGGGCGGTTCCGGCGATGACGAAACGCTGGCAGGCGTCAGCGAACTGCGACCTGCTGCGGTCGGCGTCGCCCGGGGGCTGGTGGACTACTACGCCTGATCCGTCGGGCCGACGCCGTCCTGTTCTAGACTTAGAGCGCCCGGTACGAGAACGTACCGGGCGCTTTTTCTTGGATGACAGGCGCGGGCGACACTGGTATACCCAGCGCGATTGTTGAGAGCCTGGCATAGCACTTGCTCACAACCCATTGAATGCGGACGGAAAGCCGCTCAGCGACGGAATATTGGCATGGCGAAGAAAGAAGCAGCGGCCGGGGAAGAGAAGCCGGCGGGCAAGAGCAAGCTCAAACTGATCATCCTGATCGTGGTGGCGCTGTTGCTGGCGATCGGGCTTTCCGTCGGAGCCACCTGGTTCTTCCTCAGCAAGGGCGGGGACAAGAAGGACGAGGGCAAGAAGGAGGAGGCGGCCGCCGAGCAAGCTGCTCCGGTCAAGAAAATGGCCATCTACGAGCCGCTGGCCCCCGCCTTCGTGGTCAACTTCAACCAGAACGGCCGGCAGCGTTACATGCAGGTCAGCGTGGCGCTGATGGCCCGCGACAAGGGTGAGATGGACGCTCTGAAAGTTCACATGCCGGTGCTGCGCAACAAGCTCGTCATGCTCTTTTCCGGCCAGAACTTCGACAGCCTGGTGACTGCCGTGGGCAAGGAAATGCTGCGCCAGCAGGCCACCGCGACCGTCCAGGAACTTGCCAAGCAGGAAACCGGGAAGGTCGTGATCGAGCAGGTCCTGTTCACCAATTTCGTATTGCAGTAGGCGGGTTCAACCATGGCTGTACAAGACCTCCTTTCCCAGGACGAGATCGATGCCCTGTTGCACGGCGTCGACGATGGCCTCGTCGAGACCGAGAGCGACGCCGAGCCTGGCAGTGTCAAAAGCTATGACCTGACCAGCCAGGACCGAATCGTTCGCGGGCGCATGCCCACCCTCGAAATGATCAACGAGCGCTTCGCCCGTTACACCCGTATCAGCATGTTCAACCTGCTGCGCCGCTCCGCCGACGTTGCCGTGGGCGGCGTGCAGGTGATGAAGTTCGGCGAGTACGTTCACTCCTTGTACGTCCCCACCAGCCTCAACCTGGTGAAGATGAAGCCGTTGCGTGGCACCGGGCTGTTCATCCTCGACGCCAAGCTGGTGTTCAAGCTGGTGGACAACTTCTTCGGCGGCGATGGCCGCCACGCAAAGATCGAAGGCCGCGAATTCACCCCGACTGAACTGCGGGTCGTGCGCATGGTCATCGACCAGGCCTTCGTCGACCTGAAGGAGGCCTGGCATGCGGTGATGGACGTGCACTTCGAGTACATCAACTCCGAGGTGAATCCGGCACTCGCCAATATCGTCAGTCCCAGCGAAGTGGTGGTGGTGTCCACCTTCCACATCGAGCTGGACGGCGGCGGCGGTGACCTGCACATCACCATGCCCTATTCGATGATCGAGCCGATCCGCGAGATGCTCGATGCCGGCTTCCAGTCCGACGTCGACGATCAGGACGAGCGCTGGATCAAGGCCCTGCGCGAAGACATCCTCGATGTCAGCGTGCCGGTGGCCGCCACCGTGGTGCGCCGTCAGTTGCGCCTGCGGGACATCCTGCACATGCAGCCGGGGGACGTGATCCCGGTGGACATGCCCGAGTACATGATCATGCGCGCCAACGGCGTGCCGGCCTTCAAGGCCAAGCTGGGGGCCCACAAGGGCAACCTGTCGCTGCAGATACTGGATCCTATCGACCGTCCCCGCTGACGGACGGTCGCTCTCATTACGTAAGCCCAAGAGGTCGAGATGGCAGACGAAGAAGAAAACACCACGCCCGAGGAACAGGCGCTTGCCGACGAGTGGGCAGCCGCGCTGGAGGAGGCCGGCGAAAGCCCCGGCCAGGACGATATCGACGCACTGATGAACCAGGGCGCCGCCCCGGAGGCCCCTGCTGCCAACCCCCGTGCGCCCATGGAGGAGTTCGGCAGCGTGCCGCGTTCCAACGCGCCGGTGAGCCTGGATGGCCCGAACCTGGATGTGATCCTCGATATTCCCGTATCCATCTCCATGGAAGTGGGCAATACCGACATCACCATCCGCAACCTGCTGCAGTTGAACCAGGGCTCGGTGATCGAGCTGGACCGTCTGGCCGGTGAGCCGCTGGACGTGCTGGTCAACGGCACCCTGATCGCTCACGGCGAGGTGGTGGTGGTGAACGAGAAGTTCGGCATCCGCCTGACCGACGTGATCAGCCCCAGCGAACGCATCAAGAAACTGCGCTGACCATGGGCCGCCTACTGCTCGCTCTCATCTTCGCGCCGACGGTCGCTTTGGCCGCCGAGCCGGCAGCGGTCGTCCAGGTGCCTGCTGCGGCCAGTGCCACGGTCGCGTCTGCGGTGACCGGCGGCAGCGGTGTGGCCGCTCAGCTCGGCCAGCTCACTCTGGGCTTGCTGCTGGTAGTGGGCGTGATCTTCCTGCTCGCCTGGTTGTTGCGCCGGGTGCAGCAGATGGGGCCGCGCGGCAGTAACCGGGCGATCCGCCTGATCGCCAGCCAGGCCCTCAGCCCGCGGGATCGGCTGGTGCTGGTCCAGGTAGGCAACGAGCAGGTTCTGCTCGGGCTCACGCCGGGCCGTATCACCCCGCTCCATGTGCTCAAGGAGCCGGTGCATCTGCCTGACTCGCAACCTGCCCAGCCCGAATTCGCCCAGCGCTTGATGGAGTTGTTGGGCAAGGACAAGGACAAGCACTGATGGCCTTCTGGCGCATCCTCCTCGCCCTGCTGCTGGCGGTGGCAGCCCCCTTTGCGCTGGGCGCCGACGACCCGTTGTCGGTCTCTGCCATCACCCTGACCACCGACGCCCAGGGTCAGCAGGAGTACTCGGTCAGCCTGCAGATCCTGCTGATCATGACGGCGCTGAGTTTCATTCCGGCGTTCGTCATGCTGATGACCAGCTTCACCCGGATCATCATCGTCTTCTCCATCCTTCGCCAGGCGCTGGGTCTGCAGCAGACCCCGTCGAACCAGATCCTCACGGGGATGGCGCTGTTCCTGACGATGTTCATCATGGCGCCGGTGTTCGATCAGGTGAACCGCGATGCCTTGCAGCCTTACCTGAATGGGCAACTGCCGGCCCAAGAGGCGATCAAGCGGGCCGAAGTACCGGTGAAGAACTTCATGCTGGCGCAAACCCGCTCCAGTGACCTGGAGCTGTTCGTGCGGCTGTCCAAGCGCACCGACATCCCCAGCGCCGACGCCACGCCGTTGACCATTCTGGTGCCGGCTTTCGTCACGTCCGAGCTGAAGACCGCGTTCCAGATCGGCTTCATGATCTTCATTCCGTTCCTGATCATCGACCTGGTGGTGGCGAGCGTGTTGATGGCGATGGGCATGATGATGCTCTCGCCGCTGATCATCTCGTTGCCGTTCAAGATCATGCTGTTCGTGCTGGTGGATGGCTGGGCGCTGATCATCGGCACCCTGGCCGGAAGCTTCGGAGGCGTCTAGCGATGACACCCGAGATTGCCGTCGACCTGTTCCGCGAGGCGCTGTGGCTGACCTGCGTCATCGTCGGAATCCTGGTGGTGCCGAGCCTGGTGGTGGGCCTGATCGTGGCGATGTTCCAGGCCGCGACCCAGATCAACGAACAGACTCTGAGCTTCCTGCCGCGCCTGCTGGTGATGCTGTTGACGTTGATGGTGGCCGGCCCTTGGCTGACCCGTGAGCTGATGGAGTACATCACCACGCTCTACCACAACATCCCCATGCTGATCGGCTGAGATGCTGGAGCTTACCTCCTCACAGATCGGTGGCTGGGTCGCCAGCCTGGTGCTGCCGCTGTTCCGCATCGCTTCCTTGTTGATGACCATGCCGCTGTTCGGGACCCAGTTGGTGCCGAATCGCGTGCGGCTCTACCTCGCCCTCGCCATCACCGTGGTGCTGGCACCCAACCTGCCGCCGATGCCCGAGTTGGATGCCATAAGCCTGCGGGCCTTCCTGTTGGTACTGGAGCAAGTACTGATCGGGGCTGTGATGGGCTTTGCCCTGCAGTTGTTCTTCCACGCCTTCGTGGTGGCCGGCCAGATCCTGGCGGTACAGATGGGGCTGGGCTTTGCTTCCATGGTCGACCCCACCAACGGGGTGTCGGTGCCGGTCATCGGCCAGTTCTTCACCATGCTGGTGACGCTGCTGTTCCTGGCCATGAACGGCCATCTGGTGGTATTCGAGGTGCTGGCCGAGAGCTTCGTGACCCTGCCGGTGGGTGGGGGGCTGATGACCGCACACTTCTGGGAGCTGGCCACGCGGTTGGGCTGGGTGCTGGGGGCTGGCCTTCTGCTGGCATTGCCGGCGATCACGGCGCTGCTGGTGGTGAACATCGCCTTCGGCGTGATGACCCGCGCCGCGCCGCAGTTGAACATCTTCTCCATCGGTTTCCCGCTCACTGTGGCCATGGGCCTGGTGATCATCTGGATCGGCATGGCCGACATCCTGTCCCAGTACCAGGTGCTGGCTACCGACGCACTGCAACTGCTGCGCGAGCTGGTGAGGGCGCGCTGATGCTCCCTCAACCCACTACCCGTCCCGGTCGGTCAACCGGGCCTGCTGCCGAGGTGCGCCATGGCGGAGAGTGAGAGCGGGGCGGACAAGAGCGAAGAACCCACAGCGAAACGCCAGCAGGAGGCACGCGAGAAGGGGCAGATCGCTCGATCCCGGGAGCTGAACACCCTGGCCATTACCCTGGGTGGGGCAGGGGGGCTGCTGGCCACCGGTGGGGGGCTGGCGGACATGATGATGAAGATGATGCGCAGCAGCTTCGACTTCTCCCGCGAGGTGTTGCTGGACGAGCGCAGCATGGGCATGTTCCTCTTGCATGCCGGGCAGATGGCGCTCTCAGCGACGATGCCGCTGATGGTGACTCTGCTGATCATCTCCCTCGCAGCACCGACGGCACTTGGGGGCTGGCTGTTCTCCCTGGAGGCGATGGCGCCCAAGTTCAGCCGGATGAACCCGTTGTCCGGTCTCAAGCGCATGTTTTCCACTCACGCGCTGGTGGAGTTGCTCAAGGCCCTGGGCAAGTTCGCGCTGGTGCTGATAGTGGCGCTCATGGTGCTCTCTGCCGATGCCGACGATCTGCTGGCAATCGCCCATGAGCCGCTGGACCAGGCCATCCTGCACAGCGTTTACGTGGTGGGCTGGAGTGCGGTCTGGCTGGCCTGCGGGTTGATCCTCATCGCTGGGATCGACGTGCCTTTCCAGCTCTGGGACAACAAGCAGAAGCTGATGATGACCAAGCAGGAGGTCCGCGACGAATACAAGGACTCCGAGGGTAAGCCCGAGGTAAAGGCGCGCATCCGCCGCATGCAGCGGGAGATGGCCGAGCGCCGCATGATGGCGGCTGTGCCCCAGGCCGACGTGGTCATCACCAACCCGACCCACTTCGCCGTGGCGCTCAAGTACGACCCCGCCAAGGGCACCGCGCCGGTATTGCTGGCCAAGGGCAACGATTTCACCGCGCTGAAGATTCGCGAGATCGCCCAGGAGCACAAGGTCACCGTCCTGGAATCGCCGGCGCTGGCTCGGGCGGTGTTCTATTCCACCGAGCTGGACCACGAGATTCCGGCAGGTCTCTACCTGGCGGTTGCCCAGGTACTGGCATACGTCTACCAGCTCAAGCAGTTCCGGGCCGGCAAGGCCAAGCGACCGCCGCCGCTGTCCGAGCCCCCCATCCCTGCCGATCTGCGGCGCGACGAATAGGTCGCGAACCTGTCCGCGTCGTCATAACGCGCTGTTCTGCCAGGGTTTCACGAAGTTGGAAGGGTTCTTGCACCAGTGCTTGTGCGCGGCTTCGCGCGTCAAGATTTTGAATGGCTGGGCAGGCTTGCCCGCCAGTGCTCGAGGACCTCGATGTGGATCGCACGCAACTGATGGGCAACCTGCGCGGCAACGTCGCCAGCCTCTCCCGGGGCAACCTGGGGGTGCCGCTGCTGGTGCTGGTGATGCTGGGGATGATGACCCTGCCGGTGCCGCCCTTCCTGCTGGACGTGTTCTTCACGTTCAACATCGCGCTGTCCATCGTCGTCCTGCTGGTCAGTGTCTATGCGCTGCGCCCGCTGGACTTCGCGGTCTTCCCCACCATCCTGCTGGTTGCCACCTTGTTGCGCCTGGCGCTCAACGTGGCCTCCAGTCGTGTGGTGCTGCTGCACGGTCAGGAGGGGCATGACGCGGCGGGCAAGGTGATCCAGGCCTTCGGTGAGGTGGTGATCGGCGGCAACTACGTGGTTGGTGCGGTGATCTTCGCGATCTTGATGATCATCAACTTCGTGGTGGTCACCAAGGGTGCCGGGCGCATCTCCGAAGTGAGCGCGCGCTTCACCCTGGACGCGATGCCGGGCAAGCAGATGGCCATCGACGCTGACCTCAACGCCGGCCTGATCGACCAGAACGAGGCCAAGAAGCGCCGTGCCGAGGTGTCTCAGGAGGCGGATTTCTACGGCTCCATGGACGGTGCCAGCAAGTTCGTGCGTGGCGACGCCATTGCCGGGCTGCTGATCCTGTTCATCAACCTCATCGGCGGAATGGCCATCGGTATCGTCCAGCATGGGCTGACCTTCGGCGAGGCCGGGCGCATCTACTCGCTGCTGACCATCGGTGACGGCCTGGTGGCGCAGATCCCCTCGCTGCTGCTCTCTACTGCTGCGGCGATCATGGTGACCCGCGTGTCCAGCTCCGAAGACATGGGCCAGCAGGTCAATCGCCAGATGTTCACCTCGCCCAAGGCGCTGGCCGTTTCCGCAGCCATCCTTGTTGCGATGGGCTTGGTGCCGGGTATGCCGCATGTCTCGTTCATCGGTCTGGGGGCGATTTGTGCCGGCGGTGCCTGGTGGATCTGGCACAAGTCGAAAAAGGCCCAGGAAGCGGCGGCCCAGGAGGTTCAGCGTCAGCAGGAGCTGCTGCCGGCCCAGCGTCCTCAGGAAACCAAGGAGCTGGGTTGGGACGACGTCACCCCGGTGGACATGGTGGGGCTGGAGGTTGGCTACCGGCTGATCCCGCTGGTGGACCGCAACCAGGGCGGCCAGTTGCTGGCGCGGATCAAGGGTGTGCGCAAGAAGCTCTCCCAGGAGATGGGCTTCCTCATGCCGTCGGTGCACATCCGCGACAACCTCGACCTGCTGCCCAACGCCTATCGGCTGACGCTGATGGGCGTGAGCGTGGCGGAAGCGGAGGTCTACCCGGATCGCGAGTTGGCGATCAATCCTGGCCAGGTATTCGGCACGCTCAACGGCATTGCCGCCAAGGATCCGGCGTTTGGCCTGGAGGCCGTCTGGATCGATGCCAGCCAGCGCGACCAGGCGCAATCCCTGGGTTACACGGTAGTGGATGCGAGCACGGTGGTGGCCACCCACCTCAACCAGATCCTGCACAAGCATGCCCACGAGCTGCTGGGGCACGAAGAGGTCCAGCAGCTCATGCAACTGCTGGCCAAGAGCTCGCCGAAGCTGGCTGAGGAGCTGGTGCCGGGCCTGGTATCCCTGTCGACGCTGCTCAAGGTGCTGCAGAACCTGCTGCAGGAACAGGTGCCGGTACGCGACATCCGCACCATTGCCGAAGCCATCGCGAACGTGGCGCCGAAGAGTCAAGATCCCGCCGCTATGGTGGCAGCGGTTCGCGTCGCACTTTCTCGCGCAATCGTCCAAGGCATTGTGGGACTAGAGCCGGAGCTGCCTGTGATCACCCTGGAGCCCAGGTTGGAACAGATTTTGCTGAACAGTATGCAGAAGGCCGGTCAGGGCGCGGAGGATGGCATCCTCCTCGAACCGGGCATGGCCGAGAAGCTGCAACGTTCCCTGGTGGACGCGGCGCAGCGCCAGGAGATGCTCGGCAAGCCGGCGATCCTCCTGGTGGCAGGCCCGATCCGATCCATGATGTCGCGCTTCGCCCGGCTGGCTGTACCCACCATGAGCGTACTGGCCTACCAGGAAATACCGGACAACAAGCAGGTCACCATAGTTGCGACTGTGGGGCAGAACTAACCGAGGTCACAGGCCATGCAGGTCAAACGCTTCTTCGCTGCGGATATGCGCCAGGCCATGAAACTGGTGCGGGACGAACTGGGCGCCGATGCTTCCATCATCGGTACCCGGCGCGTGGCCGGTGGTGTCGAGATCACGGCTGCGCTCGACTACCCCATGCCTGCACCGGCCCCCAGCAAGCCGAACCCGGCCCTGGAAGCGGAGCTGCGCCGCACTCAGGCACGCATTGCCGAGGCCCATGCCGAGCTGTCCAATCGTGCCGCTCGCGCGGATTCGGGGCGCAACCGGCAACTGGTCCCGGATCGCTCCGAGCCCTCACCCGAGGCCCTTGAGGCCGCCATGCGTCCGACTCGTCCTGCCGTGGCACCGGCAGCCGTCGCAGCCGTTCCGGTCACCCCGGCTGCTGCGCCAGTGGCCGACCAGCGCGCGCTGGATGCCATGCGTTTCGAACTCAACGGGCTGCGCGAGCTGATCGAAGTCCAGCTCGGCTCCATCGCCTGGAGCCAGATGCAGAACCGCCGCCCGCAGCAGGCCAACCTGTGGCGCCGCCTGCAGCGGATGGGGCTGCCGGTCGAACTGTCCCGCGCGTTGCTGGAGCGCGTCAGCAGCGTCAAGGATCCGCGCCAGGCCTGGCGCATGGTGCTGGCTCATCTGGCCCACGCCATCCGCACCCCTGTCGAGGAACCGTTGGAAGAGGGCGGCGTGATCGCCTTGGTCGGCCCTGCCGGCATGGGCAAGACCACCACCCTGGCCAAACTGGCCGCCCGCTATGTGCTTAAGTACGGTGCCCAGCAGATTGCTCTCGTGAGCATGGACAGCTACCGGATCGGTGCCCAGGAACAGTTGAAGACCCTGGGTCGCATCCTCGGTGTGTCCGTCACTCACGTCGATCCGGGCCAGTCGCTGACCCAGGCCCTCGCCCCCCTTGAACGCAAACGAGTGGTGTTGATTGATACGGCGGGGCTGCCGGCGAACGATCCGGCGCTTAAAATGCAGCTCGAGACATTGGCCAGTCGCAGCGTGAAAGCGCGCAATTTCCTCGTTTTGGCTGCAACCAGTCAAAGCCAGGTGCTGAAAGCGGCCTACCATAGTTACAAGCGGTGTGGCCTTTCGGGCTGCATCCTGACCAAGCTCGATGAAGCCGCGAGCCTGGGCGAAGTGTTGGGACTGGCTATCGGCCAGCATCTGCCGGTAGCCTATCTCGCTGATGGGCCTCGGATTCCGGATGACCTCCAGCTTCCGCGCAGCCACCAACTGGTGAGCCGTGCAGTGAGCCTTCAGGCGCCGGAGGACCCCAGCGAGGAAGCCATGGCCGACCTGTTCGCAGGTTTGTACCAGGCGCCTACTCGCCAGGTTGGATAGAAACCCGAAGCCGCCCGGGACGGGTGGCGTGAATGCGCCAAGTGGCCCAGTCGACGTGAACAAGGTGTGTGATAAATGGGTAGTTTGCATCCCGTACAGGTGATTGCTGTAACCGGTGGCAAGGGCGGTGTCGGCAAGACCAACGTGTCCGTGAACCTCTCGCTGGCGCTGGCCGACCTGGGGCGCCGCGTGATGCTGCTGGACGCCGACCTCGGCCTGGCCAACGTCGATGTGCTGCTCGGGCTGACGCCGAAGCGTACCCTGGCGGACGTGATCGCAGGCGAGTGCGATCTGCGTGACGTGCTGCTGCAGGGGCCGGGGGGGGTCCGCATCGTGCCGGCGGCGTCCGGTACGCAAAGCATGGTCCAGCTCTCGCCCATGCAGCACGCCGGCCTGATTCAGGCTTTCAGCGAGATCAGCGACAACCTGGACGTGCTGGTGATCGATACCGCCGCCGGCATCGGCGATGCGGTGGTCAGCTTCGTTCGTGCAGCGCAGGAAGTGATCGTGGTCGTTTGCGACGAGCCCACGTCCATCACCGACGCCTACGCGCTGATCAAGCTGCTCAATCGCGACTTCGGCATGAGCCGTTTCCGGGTGCTGGCCAATATGGCCCACAGCCCGCAGGAAGGTCGCAACCTCTTTGCTAAGCTGACCAAGGTGACCGATCGTTTCCTCGATGTTGCCCTGCAGTACGTCGGTGCCGTGCCCTACGACGAGTCCGTGCGCAAGGCGGTGCAGAAGCAGCGAGCGGTTTACGAAGCGTTTCCGCGTTCGAAATGTGCCCTTGCTTTCAAGGCGATTGCTCAGAAGGTCGACAGTTGGCCGTTACCGGCGAATCCACGCGGCCATCTTGAGTTCTTCGTCGAGCGACTGGTGCAGCAACCCATCGCGGATTCGACCGTATGACACCACCCGCAAGTGGACTTCGCATGTACAACAAGGCTCAGGCTGGGGACTCCCAGCACCAGCTGATCGAGCGCTACGCGCCTCTGGTCAAGCGGATTGCCTACCACCTGCTGGCGCGCCTACCGGCGAACGTGCAGGTTGAAGACCTCATGCAGGCAGGGATGATCGGCCTGCTGGAAGCGTCGAAGAAGTATGACTCCAGCAAAGGCGCAAGTTTCGAGACCTACGCCGGCATCCGTATCCGCGGTGCGATGCTGGATGAGGTCCGCAAGGGTGACTGGGCGCCGCGCTCGGTCCACCGCAACACCCGGATGGTCAGCGACGCCATCCGCAAAGTCGAGGCAAGAACCGGACGTGACGCTAAAGATCAGGAGGTTGCGGCCGAACTTGGATTGAGTCTCGAAGATTACTACGGCATCCTGAGCGACACTTTGGGCAGCCGGCTGTTCAGCTTCGACGACCTTCTGGAAGGCGGGGAGCATGGCACGGCGCACGAAGACACCGGAGTCACCCATCTCGAACCTTCGAATGACCTGGAAGACGAGCGCTTCCAGGCGGCGCTGGCCGATGCCATCGCCAATCTGCCGGAACGAGAGCGCCTGGTGCTGGCGCTGTATTACGACGAAGAGCTGAATTTGAAGGAAATCGGTGAAGTGCTGGGAGTCAGTGAATCCCGAGTCAGTCAGTTGCACAGCCAGTGCGCCGCGCGTTTGCGGGCCCGGCTGGGTGAGTGGCGTGCCTGAAGCACACCGGTTTTTCGATTTAACGACGCCCCCGTGACCCGGGGGCGTTCAGGACTGTACGGAGGTCGATTTGGACAAGAACATGAAAATCCTCATCGTGGACGATTTCTCTACGATGAGACGCATCATCAAGAACCTCCTGCGTGATTTGGGCTTCACCAACACCGCAGAGGCCGACGACGGCACGACCGCCTTGCCGATGCTGCATAGCGGTAACTTCGATTTTCTGGTTACCGACTGGAACATGCCCGGCATGACCGGCATCGACCTGCTGCGTGCCGTGCGTGCCGACGAGCGCCTGAAGCATCTGCCGGTGCTGATGGTGACCGCCGAGGCCAAGCGCGATCAGATCATCGAAGCCGCCCAGGCCGGCGTGAACGGGTACGTGGTCAAGCCGTTCACGGCCCAGGTGCTCAAAGAGAAGATTGAAAAGATCTTCGAGCGGGTCAACGGCTGATGCCAGTCGCGAGGACGCCATGGATAAAGATTCCCAGTCGGGAGACCTCGAGTCGACCCTGAAAAATCATGCACGCGAGCTGGTGGAAACCCTTGAACGGGGCAACTTCGGCGATGCGGTGCAACTGATCCACGAACTGAACAAGGTCCGCGATCGCGGCTTGTACCAGGAAGTCGGCAAGCTCACCCGCGAGCTGCACAACGCGATCGTCAACTTCCAGATCGATCCGCACCTGCCGCACGCCAAGGAAATGTCCCAGATCGCGGATGCGACGGATCGCCTCTCCTACGTCGTGCACATGACGGAGAAGGCGGCCAACCGCACCATGGATCTGGTGGAGGAGAGTGCACCGCTGCTCAACGGCCTGGGCGATGAAGCTCAGAGTCTTTCCGAGGAGTGGGGTCGTTTCATGCGGCGTGAGATCGGAGCGGATGCGTTCCGGGAGCTTGCCAAGCGCATCGAATCGTTCCTGGCGCGCAGCCAGCGCGATACCGAGCAGCTATCCTCCCATATGAACGACATCCTGCTGGCACAGGACTATCAGGACCTGACCGGGCAAGTGATCAAGCGTGTCACGCAGTTGGTGACCGAAGTTGAGCACAATCTGGTGAAACTGGTGCTGATGGCCAGTGACGTGGACCGTTTCGCAGGCATCCAGCATGACCGCGAAGCAATGGCTGTCGAGAAAGAAAAACTAAAAGATCCATCTAGGGGTGAAGGTCCGCAGATCAATGCCGATAAGCGTGATGACGTCGTGGCCGACCAGGTCGACGTCGATGATCTGTTATCCAGCCTTGGTTTCTAGGGGAGCCGCCTAATGAGCTTCGACGCCGATGAAGAAATCCTCCAGGACTTCCTGGTAGAGGCCGGCGAAATACTGGAGCAATTGTCCGAACAGCTCGTTGAGCTGGAGAGCCGCCCGGACGATATGGATCTGCTCAATGCCATTTTCCGGGGTTTCCACACGGTCAAGGGCGGAGCTGGTTTCCTCCAGCTAAACGCCCTTGTGGAATGCTGCCACATCGCCGAAAACGTGTTCGACATCCTCCGCAAGGGTGCGCGTCGAGTCGATGCCGAGCTGATGGATGTGGTGCTCCAGGCGCTGGATACCGTTAACGAGATGTTCAGCCAGGTGCGCGAGCGCTCCGAGCCGACGCCCGCCACGCCTGAACTGCTGGCGGCATTGTCTCGTCTGGCCGAGCCCGCAGGAGCTGAAGCGCCCGAGCCTGAGCCTGAGCCTGAGCCGGTTGCCGAGGCCTTCGAACCCGAACCCGAACCCGAACCCGAGCCAGAAGCGGAAGCACCTGTCGTTCAGGCATCGGGTGACATTACCGATAGCGAGTTCGAGCAACTGTTGACGGCACTGGACGAGCCTGCCGGTTCGGCTGCCGAAGCTGCTGCCAATGGCGGAGTCGCCTCGTCGGATGACATCACCGATGACGAGTTCGAGGCTCTTCTGGATCAGCTCCACGGCAAGGGCAAGTTCGTCGGGGATGCTGAACCGACTGCCAGTGCGTCCAAGGCTCCCGAGCCGGTTGCCCCACCCTCTGCTCCGACAGGCGGGGACGACATCACCGATGACGAATTCGAGGCCCTGCTGGACCAGCTTCATGGCAAGGGCAAGTTTGTCGCGCCTGCTGTGGAGGCCGTAGCACCGGCTGTCGCAGTGCCCGAGCCTGAGGCATCGGCACCGGCCGCACCGGGTGGTGACAACATCACCGATGACGAGTTCGAGGCTTTGCTGGATCAGCTTCATGGCAAGGGCAAGTTCGTTGCAGAAGCGCCAGCCGCTTCGCCTGCTCCGGCCAACAAGCCTGCAGCGCCTGCCAAGCCCGCTGCTGCAGCTGCCAAGCCTGCGGCCGCAGCGACTGCGAAAGCACCCGAGCCGGCCAAGCCCGCAGCCAAGCCCGAACCTGCCAAACCCGCCGTTGCAGCTGCCCGTCCTGTTGCGCCGGCGGCTACCGGGGACAAGGCTGCGCCTGCCGCAGCCAGCGAGGCCGAGACCACCGTACGGGTGGACACCGCTCGCCTCGACGAGATCATGAACATGGTGGGCGAGCTGGTACTGGTGCGTAACCGCCTGGTGCGCCTCGGTGCCAACAGTGGTGACGAGACCATGGCCAAGGCCGTGTCGAACCTCGACGTGGTGACCGCTGACCTGCAAACAGCGGTCATGAAGACCCGCATGCAGCCCATCAAGAAGGTCTTCGGGCGTTTCCCGCGTCTTGTTCGTGATCTGGCTCGCAACCTGAAGAAAGAGATCAACCTCGAACTGGTGGGTGAAGAAACCGACCTCGACAAGAACCTCGTCGAGGCGCTCGCCGACCCGTTGGTCCACCTGGTGCGCAACGCCGTGGACCATGGCATCGAAACGCCCGAGGAGCGCGAGGCCGCCGGCAAGGCGCGTACCGGTCGTGTCGTGTTGTCCGCCGAGCAGGAAGGTGACCACATCCTCCTGATGATTACCGACGACGGCAAGGGCATGGACGCGAACATCCTTCGTGCCAAAGCCGTCGAGAAGGGCCTGCTGGACAAGGATGCTGCCGACCGCCTGACCGAACTGGAGTGCTACAACCTGATCTTCGCTCCGGGCTTCTCGACCAAGACCGAGATCTCCGACGTATCCGGCCGTGGTGTCGGCATGGACGTGGTGAAGACCAAGATTTCCCAGCTCAACGGCACGGTTAACGTGTTCTCGCAGAAAGGGCAAGGCTCCAAGATCGTCATCAAGGTGCCACTGACCCTGGCAATCATGCCTACGCTGATGGTGATGCTGGGCAATCAGGCCTTCGCCTTCCCGCTGGTCAACGTCAACGAGATCTTCCACCTCGACCTGTCCCGCACCAATGTCGTGGATGGCCAGGAAGTGGTGATCGTCCGCGACAAGGCCCTGCCGCTGTTCTACCTCAAGCGCTGGCTGGTTCGTGGTGCTTCATACGAGGAGCAGGGCGAAGGACATGTGGTGATCCTTTCCGTGGGGACCCAGCGCATCGGCTTCGTGGTGGACCAATTGGTCGGCCAGGAAGAGGTGGTGATCAAGCCGCTTGGCAAGATGTTGCAGGGGACGCCCGGCATGTCCGGTGCCACCATTACCGGCGATGGACGAATCGCCCTCATCCTCGACGTACCGAGCATGCTCAAGCGCTACGCGCGCCGCGGTTGATCGTTTAGGCGGCCCGTTGGGGGCCGCCTGTTAGGAGTGTTTATGGCAGTCAAGGTTCTGGTGGTTGATGACTCCGGCTTCTTCCGTCGTCGCGTTTCGGAGATTCTGTCCGCCGACACCAACATTCAGGTAGTAGGGACCGCCACGAACGGTCGGGAGGCCATCGACCAGGCGTTGGCGCTCAAGCCCGACGTCATCACCATGGATTATGAAATGCCCATGATGGACGGCATCACCGCCGTGCGACACATCATGCAGCGCTGCCCGACTCCGGTCCTGATGTTCTCCTCCCTGACTCACGAAGGCGCCCGGGTAACCCTCGATGCGCTGGATGCCGGCGCGGTCGACTTCCTGCCGAAGAACTTCGAGGACATCTCCCGCAATCCGGAGAAGGTCAAGCAACTGCTCTGCGAGAAGGTGCACAGCATCGCGCGGAGCAACCGCCGCTATAGCAGCTACACCCCGCCGCCTGCCGCGCCGACTCCCAGCAGTTCCGGGCCGTCGAGCCTGTCTCGTCCAGCGGCTGCGCCCGCCCCAGCGCCGACTTCCTCTTCCAGCGCGAGCTCCAGCAGCGGGCCTGCGCCCAAGCGCAAGTCCTATCGTCTGGTGGCCATTGGTACCTCGACGGGTGGTCCCGTCGCGCTGCAGCGTGTGTTGACCCAGTTGCCCGCCAATTTTCCGGCGCCGTTGGTGCTGATCCAGCATATGCCGGCGGCGTTCACCAAGGCATTCGCCGAGCGCCTGGACAAGCTCTGCCGAATTTCCGTCAAGGAAGCCGAGGACGGTGACCAGCTTCGCCCTGGTCTTGCCTTGCTGGCACCGGGCGGCAAGCAGATGATGGTGGACCCGCGCGGCACCGTGCGTATTCTCCCCGGCGATGAGCGCCTCAACTACAAGCCCTGCGTGGACATCACCTTCGGCTCTGCTGCCAAGGCCTTCAACGACAAGGTTTTGGCCGTGGTGCTGACTGGCATGGGCGCCGATGGGCGCGAAGGCGCACGCCTGCTCAAGCAGAGCGGTAGCCAGGTGTGGGCGCAGGATGAGGCCAGTTGCGTGATCTACGGCATGCCGATGGCGATCGTGAAGGCCAACTTGGCGGACGCGGTCTACGGTCTCGATGACATTGGCAGGCACATCGCCGAAGCGTGCCTGTGATGGGAGTAGTGCGGTAAATGGATGCGTTGAGCATCGTAGGGATCATCCTTGCACTGGTCGCCATCGTTGGAGGCAATTACCTCGAAGGAGGGCATGCCGGTGCCCTTCTGAATGGCCCGGCTGCCCTGATCGTCATCGGCGGTACTGTGGGTGCCGCTTTGCTCCAGACGCCCATGAATGTGCTCAAGCGGGCTATGGCGATCCTCCGCTGGATCATCTTCCCGCCCAGAATCGACCTTAACGGTGGCATCAGCAGTGTGGTGGGTTGGAGCATGGCTGCACGCAAGGAAGGGCTTCTGGGCCTGGAGCCCATTGCCGACGCTGAGCCAGACCCCTATGCCCGCAAGGGTTTGCAGCTTTTGGTCGACGGCGCTGAGCCGGAGTCCATCCGCAGCATTCTCGAAGTGGATCTCTACACCCAGGAAGCCCGCGATCTGCAGGCTGCCAAGGTGTTCGAGAGCATGGGTGGCTATGCCCCCACCATCGGCATCATCGGTGCGGTGATGGGGCTGATCCACGTCATGGGCAACCTGGCCGATCCCAGTCAGTTAGGGGGCGGCATTGCGGTTGCCTTTGTTGCCACCATCTACGGTGTGAGTTTCGCCAACCTGCTCCTGTTGCCAGTGAGCAGCAAGCTGAAGGCCATCGCCATGCGCCAGTCGCGTTATCGGGAAATGCTGCTGGAGGGTATCCTCTCCATCGGCGAGGGTGAGAACCCCCGCTCCATCGAATTGAAGCTGCAAGGCTTCGTGGATTGATGGAGGTATGGCATGGCTCGCAGGCGTCAGCACGAAGAGCATGAGAACCACGAGCGTTGGCTCGTTTCATACGCTGATTTCATTACGCTGCTGTTCGCGTTCTTCGTGGTCATGTACTCGATCTCCTCGATCAACGAGGGCAAGTACAAGATTCTCTCGGATACCCTGACCGGCGTATTCAATCAGCCGGAACGCTCCATCAAGCCGATCCCGATCGGTGAAGAGCGGCCTCGTACCACCGAGGCAGAGCTGACGTCTGCAGAGCAGGGCGGGCCTGGCGATGCCCAGGCCGACCCCCTGCAAAGCATCACCGAAAGCATGCAGGCAGCGTTTGGCGACCTGATTTCCAACGAACAGATGACGGTTCGCGGCAACGAGCTCTGGGTGGAGATCGAGTTGAACTCCAGCCTGCTGTTCCCCAGTGGCGATGCCATTCCCACCAACGAGGCGTTCACCATCATCGAGAAGGTGGCGAAGATCCTCGCCCCCTACGAAAACCCCGTGCACGTCGAAGGCTTCACCGATAACCTGCCCATCAGCACCGCCGCCTATCCTTCCAACTGGGAGCTTTCCGCCTCCCGTGCATCCAGCATCGTGAGGATGCTCTCCATGGATGGGGTCAATCCGGCGCGCCTCGCCGCGGTGGGGTACGGCGAATTCCAGCCGGTGGCGGACAACTCGACGGCGGAAGGGCGCGCACGCAACCGCCGTGTGGTATTGGTTGTTTCGCGAAACCTCGACGTGCGGCGAGCGGTGAGTGGGGTAGGGGCGGGCAAAGCCAAGGCGGACGACGCATTGCGGCGTGCTGGCACGCAAACTGCACCAGCGCCTGCACCGGGGCCCTCCGCAGCGGGGGCCGTCAATTCCCCGTCGCCCGCGCCAGCGGGTGGACAATGATCCTCGGCAAGGCTGTGGTTTCGCCGGGAGGACGAAGAGCATGAGAGTTTGGGCGGTAGCCAATCAGAAGGGTGGTGTCGGCAAGACCACCACCTCCATCGCACTGGCAGGCTTGCTGGCCGACGCCGGCAAGCGCGTCGTGGTCGTGGACCTCGATCCCCACGGTTCCATGACCAGCTATTTCGGCCACGACCCCGATACCCTGGAGCACAGCTCCTTCGACCTGTTCCTCCACCAGGGGGGCGTGCCGGAAGGGCTTCCCCGGCAACTGCTGCTGCAGACCAGCCACGAGCGCATGTCGCTGCTGCCTTCCAGCACCGCCCTGGCCACCCTGGAGCGCCAGTCGCCCGGGCAGAATGGGCTCGGGCTGGTGATCGCCAAGAGCCTGGCGCAGCTGTGGCAGGACTTCGACCACGCGATCATCGACAGTCCACCGCTGCTGGGCGTGTTGATGGTCAACGCGCTGGCCGCCAGCCAGCAACTGGTCATCCCTGTGCAGACCGAGTTCCTGGCGGTTAAGGGCCTGGAGCGCATGGTCAGCACCCTCAACATGGTCAACCGCTCGCGCAAGCAGGCGCTGCCTTACACCATCGTGCCGACCCTGTTCGACCGTCGCACCCAGGCGTCCCTGAATACTCTGCGTGTGCTGCGCAATACCTACCCAGAGCACCTCTGGCCGGCCTATATCCCCGTGGACACCCGCCTGCGGGATGCCAGTCGTGCCGGTGTGACCCCGTCGCAGTACGACGGCAACAGCCGGGGCGTGATTGCCTATCGTGCGCTGCTCAAGCACCTGCTGAGTCAGCAGCTCGCCGCACAGGTCGCCTGAGATGAGCGTCTATGCTGAGCTACAGGTGCCCTCAAGTCCGGCACGCCCAGTGCCGATAGACTGTCGAGCCCAACGTCGCAGGTCCCACCCATGAGCCGTACCCTCGCCACCACCACCCGACCGCAACTGGCGTTGCAGTCCTACCTGGACTCACTCCTGCAGGAAGCGGCCATCGAACTTGCCGACAGCGTGAGCCTGGAGGAGTTCGAGGCGGCCGTGCTCGAGGAGCAGGTGCGCGATGCACGGCTGAACCAGGCGCGCCCGGTGCTGGTCGCGGCGCAGGAGGCGGCTCCGCGCGTGGTGCGCGCTGCCCCTGTGGCGGTCCAGTTGGAGGAGCACCCGGTGCGACAGCTTGCGCCGGTGATCGCTGAGCCCGTGCTGGTGCCGGCGATCCCGGAGCCAGAGCTGGAGCCCGCACTGGTGGAGCCGGTTGCCCAGTTGCAGGTCGCAAGCCACGAGCCCCGTGAACCCTCGCCACCCAGCTTTGAGGGGCGCCCTCAATGGGCCGAAGAGCCCTTTGAATGCCTGCTGTTCGACGTTGCCGGGCTGACCCTGGCTGTACCCCTGGTTTGCCTGGGCTCCATCTACCCGCTTACCGGCCAGGAGCTGACGCCCCTGTTTGGCCAGCCAGAATGGTTCCTCGGTATCCTGCCGTGCCAGGCAGGCAACCTGAAGGTGCTGGATACGGCACGATGGGTAATGCCGGACCGTTACCGCGATGATTTCCGCGAGGGGCTGCAGTACGTTATTTCCGTCCAGGGCTACGAATGGGGCCTTGCCGTGCACCAGGTGAGCCGTTCCATCCGCCTGGACCCGAACGAGATCAAGTGGCGCAGCCAGCGCAGTCAGCGTCCCTGGTTGGCCGGCACGGTGATCGAGCACATGTGTGCGCTGCTGGACGTCGCCGCGCTGGCCGAATTGATTGCCAGTGGCGCTGTCAAGAACATGTCGCTTAACTGAACAATGAAAAGGCAGGCCCTGCACGCCGGGGCGCCGGATTCGCAACAAGGCGGTCAACCCGCATTCGCCGCCCCGCGCGGTACAAGAAGAGGCTAGGGAACATGAAGAAATCGTCAGGGCAAGGTTCCGAAGATCCCATCCTGCAGTGGGTGACTTTCCGCCTGGACAATGAAACCTACGGCATCAACGTGATGCAGGTGCAGGAAGTCCTGCGCTACACCGAGATCGCGCCGGTGCCGGGGGCTCCCAGCTACGTTCTGGGCATCATCAACCTGCGTGGCAACGTGGTGACGGTGATCGATACCCGCCAGCGCTTCGGCCTGGATTCCGCGCCGGTCACCGACAACACCCGCATCGTCATCATCGAGGCGGACAAGCAGGTGGTGGGCATTCTCGTCGACAGCGTCGCCGAAGTGGTCTATCTGCGTCAGTCCGAGGTCGAGACCGCGCCCAACGTGGGCAACGAAGAGTCGGCCAAGTTCATCCAGGGCGTCTGCAACAAGAACGGCGAGCTGCTGATTCTGGTCGAGCTGGACAAGATGATGAGCGAAGAAGAGTGGTCGGAGCTGGAGAGCATCTGACGTGCTGATCGAGATCGCGCTGCTGGTCCTGGCGGTCGCCTGTGCGGCGCTCGCCTTCGCCTGCGTGCGATTGCGCCGGCAGCAGCTGGAGCTCGCCGAGGAACAGGCCAAGCGCGAGGCGGCTCGAGACCAGCGGCTGAAGGAACTGGCTCGTCGTCTCGACGCCTACCTCAGCGGCAGTATCCGCATGGGGGAGGAGTTGCACGAGCTGCGCCGGGTGGTGGCGCCGTTGCCCGACAAGGTCAGCCAGATCGAGCAGCGCGACCCCAGCAGTATCTCGTTCACCCAGGCCGCGCGTCTGGCAGGCATGGGGGCGAGCGTCGACGACCTCACCCATTCCTGTGGGCTCAGCAAGGCCGAGGCGGAGCTGGTCAGCAAGCTCCAGTTGGCACGCAAGCAGGCCCAGAGCTGACGCGCGCCCGGTTCTAAGCCCCGCCTGCCATCTAACCAATCACTCCAAGTCGGCATTCCCTCCCGGACTAGGCTCTAATCAGGCCCACCGAGCGGAGTTGCCCATGCGCCTGGCTCCCCTGTTGCTCTTGTTCCTGTTGCCGTTGGCTCAGGCTGAAGAGGCGCCCCTGCACGTAGCCGGGGCCACGACCGTCAATGTGCTGCAGGCCAAACGCTTGTTCGACTACGGCGCCTTGTTCATCGATGTCCGGCCGGACCGGGAGTGGAGCTGGGGGCATGTGCACGGCGCTGTGCACCTGGACCTGACCGACCGATTCGCCGGCCTGGCCATGCCCCAGTGGCCGCGGCATGTGCCGCTGGTGATCTACTGCGACAGCGACGTCTGCCCGCGCAGTGCGCTGGCGGCGCAGTTGGCGGTGAGGTGGGGGTATCGCCAGGTCTTCTACTTCCGTGACGGCTATTTCGCCTGGCAGTTGCTGGATTTCCCCCAGGGCAAAGGCATGGAGGGTGAGGTGCTGGCGCTCAACCCCTAGGGCCTTCCAGTAATGGCAGGTCGGGCGTCACGTCCCGAGTAGCGTCGGGGGCGAAGCCCGCTGGGCACTTGCCCTTCAGGTACCACGCAAAGGCGATGATCTCGGCCAGCGTGCGATACAGCGCCTCGGGGATGGCCTCGCCCAGTTCCATCCGCGCCAGCAGGCGGACCAGCTCCGCGTTCTCGTAGATCGGCACCTCGTACTCGCGGGCGATGGCGAGGATCGCCTCGGCCAGCTCGTCGTCACCCTTGGCGGTCAGGTTCGGTGCGCTGACCCCGTCATAGGACAGGGCAATCGCCTGGCGGCGTTCGGTCTGTTTCATGCCGTCTCATCCACCCAGCGTTGCTGCAGGGTTGTGCGTGGGCCTTGTGGTGGAGTGCCTTGCTGGCAGGCCAGTTCACCCACTTCCAGGCCCGCGGCTACCAGCCGCTCCCGCAGATTGCCCAGTTCACTGTCGATGAACCGCGCCGTGGCGGCTCGCTCTGCCCATAGCTGGCTGGAGATAGCGCCGCGCAGCAACTGCGCCTGGACCTGCAGCGGGCCCAGAGGGGCGATGTCGAACGCCAGTTCGATACGCCAGAGGTTTTCCTTCTGCTCGTCCTTGCGGCGCTGCTGGGCCTGGCGCTCCTCCTGCTGGATCTTGATCTGCAGCGGGACGATTTCCTGCTGGTTGCGCATCGGCAGCTCCAATTGCCAGGTGGTAAGCAGGTTTCCATCCGGGGTCATCTGCGATTGCGCCAGGCTGGAGAGCTGGTGGGTCTGCAGGCGCGAGACCGCTGCTGCCGCCAGCTTCAGCAGGGTTTCCAGGTCCCCTTCCTCCTCTGCGGCCTGAGCCAGGCGGGAGGGGAGGGGGAAACTCAGTGCCTGCAGGCGCGAGCTGGCCTGACCGAGGGAGCCGAGTGCGCTGCGGATGAAGGCCGGCAGGGCCTGTGCCATGGCGTTGCTGGCGCCTGCGGTGGGTAGCGCCGCAGGTGCGTTGGGTAGATCGGGCAACAACTGGGCGATCAGGCGCAGCAGATTGCCCTTCAGGTCCTGACCGGTTGCGACGCCATGACCGGCCAGCAGGCGCGCCTCCAGCAGTGCACCGCTGTTCTCCATGGCCTTTGCGAGCTGCTTGGCGTCGCTCAGTTGAGCAGGGTCTGGCAGCGAGCCCAGCAGTCGCTCCACGGCATTGCGCAGGTTCGGCGGAAGGTTCGGATCGAGTTCGGCGAGGGCGCCGAACAAACCCTCCAGAGAGCCCTGGCGCGACACCTGGCTGTTCAACTGCTGGCTGAGGACCAACTGGTCCAGGCGATTGCTCAGTGGAATGAAGCGCAGAGACTGGTCGCCCTGGACCTGGGCACTGAGCAGGCTGCCGATCGGCAGCGGTTGCGGGCTGTCGACAGCCATTTGGCGGCCTGCCAGCGGCGTGTTGATCAGGTTGATCAGGGTGCGATAGACGGTCGCCTTCGCCTCGGCGAGCTGCTCACTGGCGACCACCTTGCCCTGGATCAGCGTCCCGACCGGCACCTGCTCCAGGTCCAGGCTGTTCAGCGGCAGGGCGCCGGGCGGCTGCACGGCCACCATCAGACGGCTGTCCGAAAGGGCCGTGACGTTCACCAGTGAACCCTGGCTCAGGGGGCGCGTGCTGGTGGCCTCCAGTGTTGCCTGCTGGCCGCTGCCCAGGCTCAAGCGCAGCATCACCTGGAAACTGTTCTGCGCGGTTTCCTTGACGCTGACCACCTCGGCCTCGGCGCTGTCGCCGGCCGCCAGCAGGCCGTTTGCAGGCTGCAGCAGCTTCAGCGCGGCATCCGCCACGGTCTGCGCCGCACGATTGGTGGTGGGCGCAGAAGCGACGGGGCGCGAAGTGCTGATCTCGGTCATCAAAGGGTTACAACCTGTTGAAAAAGCCCCCTTCGGGGCTGGGGATGACATGTATAATGCCGCCCCGTCCGGGCTGGCGGTGGAGCGCGTTTCCAGTATAGCGGCCGGCGACCCCATCACTTGAGTTCCCCGCAGGGTATCCGCTGACGTGACCAGTCCCTACCTCCAGACCCTCCATCTCGCCTGCGAGCGTGATTGGCGGATGCTCTTCGAAGGGCTGGACCTGGCGCTCGAACCCGGGGAAATGCTGCAGATCAGCGGACCCAACGGCAGCGGCAAGACCAGCCTGCTGCGCCTGCTCTGCGGCCTGATGCAACCCACCTCCGGTGAGATCCTGCTGAAGGGCGTCGCCCTTGGCCAGCAACGTGCCGAACTGGCCCGCGAGCTGCTGTGGATCGGCCATGCCGCCGGCATCAAGGGCCTGCTTACCCCGGAAGAGAACCTGACCTGGCTCTGCGCCCTGCACCAGAGCGCCGAGCGCGAGGCGATCTGGGAGGCGCTGGCCGCCGTCGGGTTGCGCGGTTTCGAGGACGTTCCCAGTCACACCCTCTCTGCCGGTCAGCAGCGCCGCGTCGCCCTGGCACGGCTCTACCTCGATCCGCCGCCGCTGTGGATTCTTGACGAACCCTATACCGCCCTCGACAAGCAGGGCGTCGCCCAACTCGAGGCACACCTGGCCGGGCACTGCGAGCGTGGCGGCCTGGTGGTGTTCACCACCCACCACAGCCCTACCCAACTGCCGGCGGGCTACCGTGAACTGGATCTGGGACGACGTGCGGCATGAGATCGGTCTTCACCCTGGTCATGGCCCGCGAAGCGCGCCTGCTGTTCCGTCGCCCTGCCGAGCTGGCCAACCCCCTGGTGTTCTTCGCCATCGTGATTGCCCTGTTCCCCCTGGCGGTCGGTCCCGAGAGCCAATTGTTGCAAACCCTTTCACCGGGGCTGGTCTGGGTAGCGGCCCTGCTGGCCGTCCTGCTCTCGCTGGACGGGCTTTTTCGCAGTGATTTCGAGGACGGCTCGCTGGAACAGTGGGTCGTTTCGCCGCACCCCCTGCCGCTTCTGGTCCTGGCCAAGGTGCTGGCACACTGGCTCTTCTCCGGATTGGCGCTGGTCCTGCTGGCGCCGCTGCTGGCGCTGATGCTGGGCCTGCCCGCCCGCTGCCTGCCGGTGCTGCTCGGCTCCCTGCTGCTGGGTACGCCGGTGTTGAGCCTGCTGGGGGCGGTGGGCGCCGCGCTGACCGTTGGTCTCAAGCGTGGTGGCCTGCTTCTCGCGCTGCTGATACTGCCGCTTTACATCCCCGTGCTGATTCTCGGCAGCGGGGCCCTGCAAGCGGCCCTGCAAGGATTGCCGGCTGTCGGCCACCTGTTGTGGCTGGGCTGCCTCACCGCCCTGGCGGTGACCCTGACTCCCTTTGCCATAGCCGCTGGCCTGACCATCAGCGTCGGCGAATAACGAACAAGAGTTGCCTTGATGAGAGAACTGCCGATGTCCGCACAGGCCGCCGTGCCCAGCAGGTGGGCCCGATGAACTGGACCTGGTTCCACAAGCTGGGTTCGCCGAAATGGTTCTACGAGATCAGCGGTCGCTGGCTCCCCTGGTTCGCCATCGGTGCCGGCTTGCTGCTTACCGTCGGCACCATCTGGGGCCTGGCCTTCGCGCCGCCGGACTACCAGCAGGGCAACAGCTTCCGGATCATCTACATCCATGTACCGGCCGCCTTCCTGGCCCAGTCCTGCTACGTCATGCTCGCCGTGTGCGGCGTGGTCGGGCTGGTCTGGAAGATGAAGCTGGCCGACGTTGCCCTGCAGGCCGCCGCGCCGGTGGGCGCCTGGATGACCTTCATCGCCCTGCTCACCGGCGCCATCTGGGGCAAACCCACCTGGGGCGCCTGGTGGGTGTGGGATGCCCGACTGACGTCGATGCTCATCCTCCTGTTCCTGTACTTCGGTGTGATTGCGCTGGGCCAGGCCATCAGCAATCGTGACAGCGCCGCCAAGGCCTGCGCGGTGCTGGCCATCGTCGGGGTGATCAACATCCCGATCATCAAGTACTCCGTGGAGTGGTGGAACACCCTGCACCAGCCGGCCACCTTCACCGTCACCGAGAAGCCGGCCATGCCCGCCGAGATGTGGGTGCCGCTGCTGCTGATGGTGCTGGGCTTCTACTGCTTCTTCGGCGCCGTGGTGCTGATGCGCATGCGCCTCGAAGTCCTGCGTCGCGAGGCTCGCGCCTCCTGGGTGCGCAACGAGGTGAAGGCCCTGGTGGAGAAGGCATCGTGAGTTTTGCATCGTTCGGCGAGTTCCTCGCCATGGGCCACCACGGCCTCTACGTCTGGAGCGCCTACGGCATCAGCCTGCTGGTCCTGGCGCTCAATGTCGCGCTGCCGGTCGCAGCCCGGCGTCGCTACCTGAAAGAAGAGGCGCGCCGTCTGCGCCGGGAGGAAGGCAAGTGAATCCGATCCGCAAGAAGCGCCTGTTCATCATCCTGGCCATCCTCGCCGGGGTGGGGATCGCCGTGGCGCTGGCGTTGTCGGCGTTGCAGCAGAACATCAACCTGTTCTACACCCCCACCCAGATCGCCAACGGCGAAGCCCCCCAGGACACCCGCATCCGCGCCGGCGGCATGGTGGCCGAAGGCTCCGTCAAGCGCACCGGCGACTCCCTCGACGTGGAGTTCGTGGTCACCGACTTCGCCAAGAGCGTCACCATCCGCTATCACGGCATCCTCCCCGACCTGTTCCGCGAAGGGCAGGGCATCGTCGCCCTGGGCAAGCTGGACGCACAGGGCGTGCTGGTGGCTGACGAGGTGCTGGCCAAGCACGACGAGAAGTACATGCCGCCGGAGGTCACCAAGGCCCTCAAGGAAAGCGGCAACCTGCCTGAGAAGAAAGAGGGCTGATCGATGATTCCCGAACTCGGCCACCTGGCCCTGATCCTCGCCCTGTGCATGGCTGCCGTGCAGGCCACCCTGCCGATGATTGGCGCCTGGCGCGGCGACCGGCAGTGGATGAGCCTGGCGCAACCGGCTGCCTGGGGGCAGTTCGCCTTCCTGGCGTTCTCCTTCGGCTGCCTCACCTGGGCTTTCATGAGCGACGATTTCTCGGTCGCCTACGTCGCCAGCAACTCCAACAGCGCACTGCCCTGGTACTACAAATTCAGCGCTGTGTGGGGCGCCCACGAGGGCTCGCTGCTGCTCTGGGCGCTGATTCTCGGCGGCTGGACCTTCGCCGTCTCGGTGTTCTCCCGGCAACTGCCGGAAGTGATGCTGGCCCGCGTCCTGGGCGTGATGGGCATGATCAGCATCGGCTTCCTGTCGTTCCTGATCATCACCTCCAACCCCTTCAAGCGCCTGCTGCCGAACATGCCCGCCGACGGCAACGACCTCAACCCGCTGCTGCAGGACTTCGGGCTGATCGTCCATCCGCCGATGCTCTACATGGGCTACGTCGGCTTCTCGGTGGCCTTCGCCTTCGCCATTGCCGCGCTGCTCGGCGGCCGCCTGGATGCCGCCTGGGCGCGCTGGTCGCGGCCGTGGACCATCATCGCCTGGGCCTTCCTCACCGTCGGTATCGTGCTTGGCTCCTGGTGGGCCTACTACGAACTCGGCTGGGGTGGCTGGTGGTTCTGGGACCCGGTGGAGAACGCCTCCTTCATGCCCTGGCTGGTGGGCACCGCGTTGATCCACTCCCTGGCCGTCACCGAGAAACGCGGCGTGTTCAAGAGCTGGACCGTGCTGCTGGCCATCGCCGCCTTCTCCCTCAGCCTGCTGGGCACCTTCCTGGTCCGTTCCGGTGTGCTCACTTCGGTGCACGCCTTTGCCGCCGACCCGGAGCGGGGCGTGTTCATCCTCGGTTTCCTGCTGGCCGTGGTGGGCAGTTCGCTGACCCTGTTCGCCATCCGCGCACCGGTGGTCAAGAGCCAGGTGGGCTTCGCCCTCTGGTCCCGCGAGACGCTGCTGCTGGTCAACAACCTGGTGCTGATTGTGGCTGCCGCCATGATCCTGCTCGGCACCCTCTACCCGCTGGTGCTCGACGCGCTGTCCGGCGCCAAGCTCTCCGTCGGCCCGCCGTACTTCAACGCCCTGTTCCTGCCGCTCATGGCCCTGTTGATGGTGGTGATTGCCGTGGGTGTGCTGGTGCGCTGGAAGGACACCCCGGTGAAATGGCTGATGGGTATGCTCGGCCCGGTGCTGATCGGCAGCCTGGTGCTGGGCGTGCTCGCTGCGTTCGTCCTGGGTGACTTCCACTGGGCGGTGCTGGCGGTTGGCTGCCTGTCCGCCTGGGTGCTGCTGGCCGGCGTCCGCGACCTGCTCGACAAGACTCGTCACAAGGGTCTGTTCAAGGGTGCCCGCAGCCTGACCCGCAGCTACTGGGGCATGCAGCTAGCCCATGCCGGCATCGCCGTGTGTGCCCTCGGCGTCGTGCTTTCCAGCCAGTACAGCGCCGAGCGCGACCTGCGCCTGGCCCCGGGCGAATCCGTCGAACTGGGGGGCTATCGCTTCGTGTTCGAGGGCGCTGCCCACCACGAAGGCCCCAACTTCACCTCTGACAAAGGCACTGTCCGCGTCATCGACGGTGACCGCCAGATCGCCGTGCTGCACCCGGAAAAGCGCCTGTACACCGTGCAGCAGTCGATGATGACCGAGGCCGGCATCGACGCCGGCTTCACCCGCGACCTCTACGTCGCCCTCGGTGAGCCCCTGGGGGATGGCGCCTGGGCCGTGCGTGTGCACGTCAAGCCGTTCGTCCGCTGGATCTGGCTCGGCGGCCTGCTGATGGGCCTGGGCGGCGTTCTGGCTGCATTCGACCCGCGCTACCGGGTCAAGGTGAAGACCCGGGTGCGTGACGCCCTGGGCCTGGCTGGAGCTCAAGCATGAAGCGCCTGATCCTGTTGCTGCCGCTGGCGATCTTCCTCGGCGTGGCCGTGTTTCTCTACCGCGGGTTGTTCCTCGACCCCGCCGAGCTGCCCTCGGCGCTGATCGGCAAGCCCTTCCCCGCGTTCAGCCTGCCGGCCGTGGATGGCTCGCGTACCCTCAGCGAGGCCGACCTCAAGGGCAAGCCCGCGCTGGTCAATGTCTGGGGCACCTGGTGCATCTCCTGCCGGGTCGAGCACCCGGTGCTGAACAAGCTGTCGCAGATGGGCGTGACCATCTACGGCGTCAACTACAAGGACGACAACGCCGCCGCCCTCAAATGGCTGAAGGAGTTCCACAACCCCTACCGGCTGGATATCCGTGACGAGCAGGGCAGCCTCGGTCTGGACCTGGGCGTCTACGGCGCCCCCGAGACCTTCCTGATCGACAAGGACGGCGTCATCCGCCACAAGTTCGTCGGCGTGATCGACGAGGTCGTCTGGCGCGAGCAACTGGCGCCGCTCTACCAGTCCCTGGTCGACGAGGCCGGCCAATGAAGCGCCTGCTCGCCACCCTGGCCCTCGGCCTTGCCCTCACCGGCGTCGCCCGCGCGGCCATCGACACCTACGAGTTCCGTGACGAAGCCGAGCGCGAGCGCTTCCGCGTGCTCACCGAAGAACTGCGCTGCCCCAAGTGCCAGAACCAGAACATCGCCGACTCCAACGCCCCCATCGCCACCGACCTGCGCCGCGAGATCTACCGCATGCTCGAAGCGGGCAAAAGCAATGACGAGATCGTCGACTTCCTGGTGGCCCGCTACGGCGACTTCGTGCGCTACAAGCCCCCGGTGAACGGCCGCACGCTGCTGCTCTGGTACGGCCCGGCGGGCCTGCTGGCCGGTGGCCTGCTGGTGCTCGGGGTGATCGTGCTGCGCCGTCGTCGCGTCGAGAACGCGCCGGGTGATGCACTGCTTTCCAGCGATGAGCGCGCCCGTCTGGATGCGCTGCTCAATCAAGAGACTCAGGACAAGAACCGCTGATGATCGATTTCTGGCTCGCCGCCGGCCTGCTGCTGCTGGTCGCCCTGGCATTTCTGCTGATCCCCGTGCTGCGTGGCCGCAAGGCCCAGGCCGAGGAAGACCGAACCGCCCTCAACGTCGCCTTGTACCAGGAGCGCCTGGCCGAACTGCAGGCCCAGCACGAGGCAGGCACCCTCACCGAGGCCCAGCTCGAGGCCGGTCGTGCCGAAGCGGCCCGCGAACTGCTGGCCGACACCGAGGGCGCCGCCGCCGACCGCAGTGCCCGTCTGGGCCGCGCCTTGCCGCTGCTCGCCGCGCTGCTGGTGCCGGCCGTCGGCCTTGGCCTGTATGCCCACTGGGGTTCCAGCGACAAGGTCCAACTGGCCCGCGAAATGCGCGAGCAGCCACGCACCATCGAGGAGATGACCGCACGCCTGGAAAAGGCCGTGCAAGCCCAGCCGGACTCCGCCGAAGGCTGGTACTTCCTCGGTCGCACCTACATGGCCCAGGAGCGCCCGGCCGATGCCGCCAAGGCTTACGAGCGCGCGGTGCAGATCGCCGGTCGTCAGCCCGAGCTGCTCGGCCAGTGGGCCCAGGCGCTGTACTTCGCCAGCCAGAAGCGCTTCACCCCTGAAGTCCAGGCGCTGACCAAGGACGCCCTCAAGGCGGACCCCAACGAGGTCACCAGCCTGGGCCTGCTGGGCATCGCCGGTTTCGAGGAAGGCCGCTTCAAGGACGCCATCGGCTACTGGGAGCGCCTGATCGCCGTGCTGCCCCAGGACGACCCGTCCCGCGCCGCCCTGCAAGGCGGGATCGACCGGGCCCGCGAGCGGCTGGCCGAGAACGGCGAAACCCTGCCCGAGCGCGAGACGCTCACCAAGTCCATGCCGCAGCTGAAGGTCCGCGTCGACCTGGCCGCTGCACTGAAGGACAAGGTGCAGCCGGGTGACACGGTGTTCATCTTCGCCCGCGCTGCCGAAGGCCCGCCCATGCCGCTGGCCGTCAAGCGCCTGACGGTGAAGGACCTGCCGGCCGAGGTGGTGCTCAGCGACGCCGACGCGATGATGCCGCAGTTGAAGATATCCAGCTTTCCGCAGGTGCAACTGGTCGCCCGTGTGTCGCGCGAAGGCAATGCCAAGAGCGGCGAGTGGATCGGGCGCGGCCCGGCGTTGTCCAGTGCTACCGAAGATCCGCAGCAGTTGACCATCGACAGCCCGGATCAGCCCTGATAACCCCATCGGAGCCGGCGGCCATGCACGCGACCCTTCGACTGTCCCTGGCCTGCCTGCTCGTCACCCTGGCCGGCTGCACCCTCCGGCCTTCCGCCCCGGCAGGCCAGCCGCCTGCCCAGGGGCCCGCGGCAACACCGCCGCGCGTCACCCCGGCCCCTGCGCCGACCCCGCGGGTGACCCGCATGAAGACCCACCCCCGCTACGCCCCGCCGCCCGGCGCGGCCTCCTACTGGGACACCACCCTCGGGGTGTACGTGCTGGAAGGGCGGGGCGAGCTCTACTACCGCGAGCGCACCTACTACCGTTGGGATGGCGGCTGGAGCTGGTCCAACGGTGCCTACGGCCCCTGGCAGCCTACCGATGCGTCCGGCGTGCCCGCCGGGTTGGGTCGTCGACATCCGTGATCTGCATCACAAATGACGGTCTTCGGGGTCATGGACAGCATCAGGGCGCTTAGGTAATTTGCTGGCGTTTTGATGTCGCCATGGAGCACATGGATGTACGCTCGCACCTGCCTGGCCTTCCTGGCCCTCGTTCTCTCCCTCTCTTCCAGCGCTGAGGTCTACCAATGGCGCGATGAGCAGGGTCATGTCCATTTCACCGATACGCCCCCGCCAGAGAGTCGTAACGTCCAGGAAGAGAAGCTGCAGGTGAACACCATGCAGAGCCTTGACGACAGCGAGCTGACGTCCTCTTCGCACTCCATCAAGGGGCTGGAACTGGACAGCGAGGAGCTCAACCCTGGCCAGTTGCATCAGAAGGGCGTCATACAGTGCTCCACTGCCATCGCCCGTATGCCTTCGCTGATTCGTGAGGCCCAGCAACTGGGGCGCGAGCGGGTGCGGCAGAAGCGCATCACCCAGGCCCAGCTCGACGAGGCCATGTACAAGTTCGACTCTGCCTACAAGGTGCTCAAGCGCAACGAACGCGCCTGCGTTGCCGACTATGTGAAGGGTGGCAAGGGGCGTATCACCATGGACTGCATGGCCGACACCAAGGACGTGATGGGTTTCGGCCTGTGCATGCAGTTCGCCCAATGGTCAGAGGCTTTCAACTGAGGCCTCGTCCGCACGGGGCCTAGGGGTTCTCCGGGTCGTGCCCCAGGGCCTGGATGAACAGCGAGAACAGCTCCGGCTGGGAGGAGATGTCCAGCTTGGCGTAGAGGTGCCGGCGGTGGACCTTCACCGTGTCCGGCGAGATGGCCAGCCGCTCCGCCATCGCCTTGCTCGAATAGCCCCGCAGGATCAGCCGGGCGATCTCCAGTTCCCGCTCCGACAACACCCCCGCGCCGAACTGGCTGAGGGCATCGCGTACCTGCGAGGCCACCTGGTCCTGGCTGGCCGGGCCACGAGCCTGCAGGCGCTGGCGCCAGTGCTGCTGCATCAGCGCCAGCACCCAGGGTGCCACCAGGGCCGCGAGGCCGCATTCCGCCGCATCGAATCGCTTTTGCATACCCAGCGACAGGGACAGGCTGCCCTCGCCGGGGAGCTGCGCGATGAACTGCACTTCGTCGTCCAGTACGTTGTCGTGGAAGTAGCTGAGGTAGTACTCGCTCTGCCGGAAGTGGTCCGGCGCCACTTCCTCCAGGCGGTAGAAGCCGCTGGGCAGCCCTTCCCGGCACGCCTGGTAGAAGGGGTCGAGCAGGTAGGGGCCGCTGAGGTAGGCCGGCATGGCAGTGGGCGTGCCTTCCGGCTCGGCGTCGTACTCCTCCAGGGGCTGCGGTGCGCCCTGGGCGGGGTAATAGGCCGCCAGCGCATTGTCGAACGGAAGCCACTGGTGCAGCAGCAGGATCAGCTGCTTCCAGAACCGCTCGCCGCCGAGGTGTTCGACGGTGCGGCCCAGGCCGGTATGCAGGCCGACCTCCCTGAACAGGCTGTCCATGCGGTGCTCCAGATCGAAAGAGGGGAGGCCAGCTTGTCCGATCCGCTGCCCCGGCCTCAAGGGGGGTTACGCCAATAGGGTGATTGGCGCACGGCCGGGCCCCGCCCAGAATCGGCCCACCAACGGCGCTGCAAGAAGCGCCACTGCGTACTGCTTGATGTCTGCCTCAATCCCAATAACAACCAGAGGATCAGGATATGAGCGCTTCCACGCCTGCGGGCGGCCGTCTCAAACCCCGTCTCGGCACCGCCGATGTTGTCGCCATCACCGTCTCCGGGGTCACCCCCGCCAGTTCCATCTTCGTGATCGCCCCCTTCGCCATTCAGCAGGCTGGCAGCGGCGCCTTCATGGCCTTCGCCCTGGCCGGCGTGCTGGCCCTGATGTTCGCCTGCTGCTACGCCGAACTGGGCCGCGCCCACCGTTCGGCCGGCGGCGAGTACGTTTATGCCAAACGCATCTTTGGTGGGCTGGCCGGCTACGCCACCTTCCTCACGGTGCTGGCCATGCTGCTGTTCATCCCGCCGGTGCTGGCCACCGGGGCCGCCACCTACCTCAATCGCGCGTTGGGCACGGCGTTCGACAGCCAGACGGTGGCGCTGGCCATCGTCATCGCCAGCTACGCGCTGGGCATTCTCAACATCAAGGTCAACGCCTGGGTCACCGGCCTCTGCCTGTTGCTGGAGGTGGCCGCCCTGCTGGTGATCGTCGGCCTGGGTTTCGGCAACCCCAGCCAGCCGGCCAGCGTGCTGCTGCACCCGCAGATCCTTGATGGCGGCGTGCTCCAGGCGGCGCCCCTGGCACTGGTGCTGGGTGCGGTGGGCACGGCGCTGTTCTCCTACAACGGCTACGGCAGCGCAGTGCTGATGGCCGAAGACATGAGGTGCGGCGGCCGAGGGGTACACAAGGCCGTGCTGTGGTCCCTGGTGCTGGTGGTGGTGATCGAGCTGGTGCCGCTCACGGCATTGATCATCGGTGCGCCCTCGCTGGAGACCCTGATCGCCAGCCCTGATCCCATCGGCTACCTGCTCGCCAGCCTGGGCAACGAGACGCTGTCGCGCTGGGTCAGCGCCGGCATCTTCCTCTCGGTGTTCAACGCCATCGTCGCCATCGTCATCCAGATCGGCCGGGTCATCTTCAGCAGCGGCCGCGATGAACTGTGGATGCCGCCCCTGAACCGCACCTTCACCCGCATCCACCCGCGCTGGGAGTCGCCCTGGCTGGCCACGCTGTTCCTCGCAGTGCCTTCGGCGCTGCTCAGCTTCAGCTCCAACCTGGCCGAACTGACTTCGTTCACGGTGCTGCTGATCGTCCTGGTCTACCTGGTGGTGGGGTTGTGCGGCCTGTTCAGCCGGGTGCTGCGGCGTGACCTTGAACACAGCTACCGCATGCCGTTCTGGCCGCTGCCGGCCCTGTTGGCCGCCGGAGGTGCTGCGGCGCTGCTGGTCAACCTGGGCCTGGCGGCCTCCAGCCGGGACCTGCTCATCATCCTCGGGCTGCTGGCCGTCTCGGTGATCTTCTACTGCACCTATGGCAAGTTCAGCCCGGCCTTCCAGAAGCTTTGAACCACAAGGAGTCGCCATGCGCGCGCGTCAATTGGGAATCCGCATCGGCCTGGGTACGCCCGGCCCGCTCAACGCCATCACCGATGTGCCCGGGGTCCGGGTCGGCCACAGCACACTGGAGGAGGTGCGCGATGGCAAGCCGGTGCGCACCGGGGTGACCCTGGTGCAGCCCCGCGAGGGTTCGGCCCGCCAACAACCCTGCTTCGCCGGCTGCCATGTGCTCAATGGCAACGGTGACGCCACCGGCCTGGAGTGGGTCCGCGAGGCGGGCCTGCTGACCACGCCGCTGGCCATCACCAACACCCATAGCGTCGGCGTGGTGCGCGATGCCCTGGTGGCGGCCGAGCGGGAGCAGGCCGGGCAGGCGGTGTACTGGTGCATGCCGGTGGTGATGGAGACCTACGACGGTCTGCTCAACGACATCTGGGGCCAGCACGTCGGCCCCGAGCAGGTGCGCCAGGCCCTGGCTGAAGCCCGCAGCGGCGCCGTGGAGGAGGGGGCCGTGGGCGGTGGCACCGGGATGATCTGCCACGAGTTCAAGGGCGGGATCGGCACCGCCTCCCGGCAGTTGTCGGCGGAGCAGGGCGGCTGGGCGGTGGGGGCGCTGGTGCAGGCCAACCATGGCGTGCGCCGCGAGCTGCGGGTGGACGGCTACCCGGTGGGGCGTGTGCTGACCGAGATCGAGTCGCCCTTCGCCGAGCGCGACACCCCCGGCATGGGCTCGATCGTGGTGATCATCGCCACCGACGCGCCGCTGCTGCCGCACCAGTGCCAGCGCCTGGCCCAGCGCGCCTCCATCGGCATCGCCCGGACCGGCGGCGGCACCGAGGACTCCAGCGGTGACATCTTTCTGGCCTTCGCCACCGGCAACCGCAACCTGCCGCCGGCGGACTACGCGCGCAAGGATTTGCCGTTCAGCACACCGCTGGCAATGGTCAACAACGACCACATCTCCCCGCTGTTCTCGGCGGCGGCGGAGGCGGTGGAGGAGGCCATCGTCAATGCGTTGCTGGCCGGGCGGGCGATGGTCACGGCGGATGGGCGCCGGGTACCGGCGCTGGAAGGGGATGTGTTGCTGGAGGCGCTGTGCGCCCAGGGTTGGCGCGGCTGAAATGACAGGGCCCGGTGCTTGCCGGGCCCTGTCGGGGTCACTGGGCGGTATAGACCTGGTCGAACACGCCGCCGTCCTGGAAGTGGGTCTTCTGCACGTCACGCCAGTTGCCGAAGGTTTTCTCCACGGAGAAGAAGTCCACCTTCGGGAAGCGGTCGGAGAACTTGGCGAGGATCTCCGGGTTGCGCGGGCGCAGGTAGTTGTTGGCGGCGATGGTCTGGCCCTCGTCGCTCCACAGGTACTTCAGGTAGGCCTCGGCGGTTTCGCGGGTGCCTTTCTTGTCCACCACCTTGTCGACTACGGCCACCGGCGGCTCGGCCTCGGCGGAGACGCCGGGGTAGACCACCTCGAAGCCACCGCGGCCGAATTCACGGGCGATCATCTCGGCTTCGTTCTCGAAGGTCACCAGCACGTCGCCGATCTGGTTCTGCATGAAGGTGGTGGTAGCGGCACGGCCACCGGTATCCAGCACCGGCACATGCTTGAACAGCTGGCCGACGAAGGCCTTGGCCTTCTCTTCATCACCCCCGTTCTTCAGCACGTAGCCCCAGGCGGAAAGGTAGGTGTAGCGGCCGTTGCCGGAGGTCTTGGGGTTGGGCACCACCACCTCGACGCCGTCTTTGACCAGGTCCGGCCAGTCCTTCAGGCCCTTGGGGTTGCCCTTGCGCACGATGAACACGGTGGCGGAGGTGAACGGCGCGCTGTTGTTCGGCAGGCGCTCGGCCCAGTTCTTCGGCACCAGGCCTCCGTTGTCGGCGAGGGCGTCGATGTCGGTGGCCTGGTTCATGGTGATGACGTCAGCCGGCAGGCCATCGATCACGGCGCGGGCCTGCTTGCTGGAGCCGCCGTGGGACATCTGCAGGGTGACGTTCTCGCCCTTTTCCGCTTTCCAGTGCTTCTGGAAGGCCGCGTTGTAGTCCTTGTAGAAGTCGCGCATCACGTCATAGGAGACGTTGAGCAGCGGCGGTGCGGCATGGGCGGCACCGGCCAGGGCGAGACCTGCGGCGAGGAGCGAGGCGGAGAACAGTCGTTTCACTGTGCGTTCCTTCTTGGAGGAGTGAGGAGCGGGACTATAGCGGCTGACTGTATATGCTTTAAAAGACTGAAAAGTAATTTACTTATTCTTTTTCGAGGTTAAGCAGGGCCCGCTGCAGGTTCTGCCGGGCCGGCTGCTCCCAGCGTTCGGCCAGCGGGGCGTTGTGATAGAGCGCCGGGTGCGCCAGGAGCTGCTTCAGGAGCTTGCTGCGCCCGGCCCGGAACAGCGGCTCCGGCACCCAGTGGTACTCCTGGCGGATGGCGGTTTCGTAGGCGTCGTACAGCGGCGGCGGAGCCGCGAGGATGGACAGGTCGAGGTCGACCACCAGCCCGGCGTCGGCGCCTTGCGGCGGTGCCTGGTGGCAGGTGGCGAGAATGAGCGCGCGAACGGCCTCGCCGTGGTGCCCGAGTCCGGCGGCCTCCAGCCAGGCCACTGCCTGCTCGGCGCTGGCGGCTTCGTTGTCCTGGCGGCGGGTGTCATAGACCAGGTCGTGGGTCCAGAGCGCCAGTTCGACGAGGTGCGGGTGCTCGGCCAGGTGCTGCCAGGTGTCGAAGTGCGCCAGGCAGGCCGCGATGTGGGCATCGCTGTGGTAGGCGCGGTCCGGTGCGGAATAGGCCGCCAGCAGGTGCCCGAAGCTATCGGCGGGGGCTGTGGCACCCAGCTGCTGCCAGAGTTGGTTCCAGCGGGTCGGGTCGAGTCGGCTCATGGTGGGCCCGGTTGCGGTGGCAGGGAGGCTCACGATGCCCGGCCGGCGGCCGTCGTGCAATGTTCTGAGCCTCTCTGAGGATGGTATTTCAGAGCCGGCGGGCGCGACGCAGCGCATGGGCGTTGCCGGCAGTGCGCCGGGCGCTGTCCCACAGCAGGCGCCCGCCGGCCAGCACCAGCCAGCAGGCGAGGATGAAGGGTGCGGTCATGGCCGGCAGCCCCAGGGCGGCGAAGCCGGGTTGCAGCAGCAGGCCCAGCCCCACCCCCAGCAGCACCCGGGGCAGGCTGCGCACACCCTGGCCGAGGGCGATGGCGATGAGCACGCCGTTGAGGCCGAACAGCCCGCTCATCACGGCCGTGTGCGGCAGCGCCAGGGCCATGCCCAGCAGCAGCGCCGAGCCGGCGCCCAGCAGGGCCCAGGCCGCCACGCGCCAGTTGGCGAGGGCCAGGGCAGCGAGGACGCAGGCCCCGGCAGCGGGGCTGTCGAGGAAAATCACCTGGCCGAAGCTGCGCAACAGGGCGAGGCCACCGTCCGCCAGGGTCATCTGGGGCCAGGGTGTATCGTCCGGCAGGGGCGGCGGCAGCAGGCCGGCCAGCCAAAGGCTGATCCAGCCCAGCGCCACGAAGGGGCTGGTGTACACCGGCAGGCCCTCATGGCGGCGCGAGGCACGCAGCAGAGGGCGCATCACCAGGCTGGAAAGCCCGGCTGCGGCGATGACGAACAGCGGCAACAGCGCCTCTCCCTCCAGGCGCAACCCGAGCAGCAGGCCCAGCAGGCAGCCGTTGTAGCCGTAGAGGCCGGCGTCGAGGTCGTCAGGGGCTGCGCCCAGGCAGCGGGCGATGAACCAGGCACTCCAGGTACCCAGCACGGCGTAGGGCAGCAGGCTGGGCGCTCCGAGGAAGATGGCGAGCAGCAGCAGGGCGCCGCAGCCCGGATGACGTTGCAGGAATACCTGGCTCACCCCGTTGAGGGGGCCGATGAACCAGCCCCGAACGGTTGGATGTGGGCTTCGCATGGTGGCAGTCGAAAGAACGCGTGGGACGGCTCGTGGGCACGTCAGGCGCGGCTCGCTGCATGGGCGGGCCGCGCCGGGGCTGGGAGGCGGTGGGCCGATACGTGCCGGCCCGCTTCACCTCAGGACAGTTGTTCGATACGCAGCAGGTTGGTGGAGCCGGGCGTGCCGAGGGGGACGCCGGCGGTGATCACCAGGGTGTCTCCCGTGCGGGCCATGTTCTGGCCACGGGCGATCTCCAGGGCGGTGCCGGTGATCTCCTCGACGCGGTGCAGGCGGGCGTTGACCACCGAGTAGACGCCCCAGGCCAGGGTCAGGCGCCGCGCCGTGGCCAGGTTCGGCGTCAGGCTGAGGATCGGCGCCTTGGGCCGCTCGCGGGAGGCGCGCAGACTGGAGGCGCCGGACTCGGTGTAGTTCACCAGCACGGCCACCGGCAGGATGCTGCTGATGCGGCGGATGGCGCAGCTGATGGCATCGGAGGCCGTGGCTTCGGCCTGGGGGCGGGCCACGTCGAGCTGGCTCTGGAAGTCCGGGCCGTTCTCCACCTGGCGGATGATCTTGCTCATCATCTGCACCGTTTCCAGCGGGTAGTCGCCGGAGGCGGTCTCGGCCGACAGCATCACGGTGTCGGCGCCTTCGGCCACGGCGTGGGCCACGTCGGTGACTTCGGCGCGGGTCGGCGCCGGGGAGAAGCGCATGGACTCGAGCATCTGGGTCGCCACCACCACCGGCCGGCCGAGCTGGCGACAGGTGCGGATGATGTCCTTCTGGATGCGCGGCACGTTTTCGGCCGGCACTTCGACCCCCAGGTCGCCACGGGCCACCATGATGGCGTCGCACAGGCGGGCGATGGCCTCCAGGTGCTGCACGGCGGAGGGCTTCTCGATCTTGGCCATCAGCGCGGCGCGGCCCTGGATCAGCTCGCGGGCTTCGACGATGTCCTCGGGGCGCTGGACGAACGACAGCGCCACCCAATCCACACCCAGCTCCAGGCCGAAGTCCAGGTCACGGCGGTCCTTGGCGGTCAGGGGGGAGAGCTGCAGTACCGCCTCGGGCACGTTCACGCCCTTGCGGTCGGACAGCTCGCCGCCGGCGATTACACGGGTTTCCACTGCATCGGCATGCTTGGCGGTCACCTGCAGGCGCAGGCGGCCGTCGTCCAGCAGCAGGCTCATGCCCGGCTCCAGGGCCTGGATGATCTCCGGGTGGGGCAGGTTCACCCGCTGGTTGTCGCCGGGGCTGGCATCGAGGTCGAGGCGGAAGGCCTGGTCGCGCTCCAGTTGGACCTTGCCTTCGGCGAAGCGGCCGACCCGCAGCTTGGGCCCCTGCAGGTCCATGAGGATGCCGATGGGGTGGCCCAACTCGCGCTCCACCTCGCGCACCCACTGGTAGCGCTGGGCGTGGTCGGCGTGCTCGCCGTGGCTGAAGTTCAGGCGGAACAGGTTGACGCCGGCCTTCACCAGGTCGCGGATGTCGTCGATGCCTTTGATCGCCGGCCCGAGGGTGGCGAGGATCTTCACTTTCTTGTCAGGCGTCATGTGCAGGGCTCTCAAGAATCAGAATGGCGCGGAAGTCGTTGACGTTGGTACGGGTCGGGCCGGTCACGATCAGCCCGTCGAGGGCGGCGAAGTAGCCGTAGCCGTCGTTGTCGTCCAGGGCGTCGCGGGAGGACAGGCCGAGCGTCTGGGCGTGGGCGTGGCTCTCTGGGGTCATCAGGGCGCCGGCATTGTCCTCGGAACCGTCGATGCCGTCGGTGTCGCCGGCCAGGGCGTAGATGCCCGGGTGGCCCTTGAGGTCGTGGGCCAGGCTGAGGAGGAACTCGGCGTTGCGCCCGCCACGGCCGTTGCCGCGCACGGTGACGGTGGTCTCGCCGCCGGAGAGGATCACGCACGGCGGCTTGATCGGCTGGCCGTGGCGGGCGATCTGCCGGGCGATGCCGGCGTGGACCTTGGCCACCTCGCGGGATTCGCCCTCCAGGTCGCCGAGGATCAGCGGCGTCAGGCCGGCGGCGCGGACCTTGTCAGCGGCGGCGTCGAGGGATTGCTGGGGCGTGGCAATGAGCTGGAAGTGGCTGCGGGACAGGCACGGGTCACCGGGCTTGACCGTCTCCGAGCGCGGGTCCTGCAGCCAGGCGCGGACGTGGGCGGGCACCTCGATCTGGTAGCGGGCGAGGATGGCCAGGGCGTCGGCGGAGGTGGTCGGGTCGGCCACGGTGGGGCCGGAGGCGATCACCGTGGCTTCGTCACCGGGCACGTCGGAGATGGCGTAGGTGTAGACGGTGGCCGGCCAGCAGGCCTTGGCCAGTCGGCCGCCCTTGATGGCCGAGAGGTGCTTGCGCACGCAGTTCATCTCGGAGATGGAGGCGCCGGACCGGAGCAGGGCCTTGTTGACCTGCTGCTTGTCCTGGAGGGTGAGCCCTTCGGCCGGCAGGGCCAGCAGGGAGGAGCCGCCGCCGGAGAGCAGGAAGATCACCCGGTCCGCTTCGCTGAGGCCGCTGACCAGGTCCAGTACGCGCCGGGCGGTTTCCAGGCCGGCGGCATCCGGCACCGGGTGGGCGGCTTCGACCACTTCGATGCGTCGGCAGTCCGCACCGTGGCCGTAGCGAGTGACCACCAGGCCAGCGATCTCGCCCTGCCATTCGCGCTCGATCACCTCGGCCATGGCGGCGGCGGCCTTGCCGGCACCGATGACGATGACGCGGCCGGAGCGGTCGGTGGGCAGGTGGTCGGCGAGGACCTGGCGGGGATGGGCGGCGGCGATGGCGGTGGCGAACAGGTCGCGCAGCAGGGCTTCGGGATTGAGCGGCATGAGGGGGCTCCAGGGCAGGGCAGTGGTTCGGGGGCTGCCGTCGGCCTGGGGCGTCGGGCGGGCCGATCCCAGTCCCCAGCGGCCGGGGTACGGGGCCGCTCGGGGCTGGTATCGACCACCCTGGCCTCCGGCGCCGTGTCACCTCGGGCCAGGGCAGTCGATTGGGGTTCGCCGAGGATAAACCGTTCCGTGGACCGGCTCATGCACCCGGCGGCAAACGCCTTACTCCTTGCGGATGGAGAAGTTGGCCATGTGCTCCAGGCCCTTGATCAGCGCGGAGTGGTCCCAGCCGCTGCCGCCCAGGGCGGCGCAGGTGCTGAACACCTGCTGGGCGTTGGCGGTGTTGGGCAGGTTGAGGCCCAGTTCGCGGGCGCCGGAGAGGGCCAGGTTGAGGTCCTTCTGGTGCAGGTTGATGCGGAAGCCCGGGTCGAAGGTGCCCTTGATCATGCGTTCGCCGTGCACTTCGAGGATCTTCGAGCCGGCGAAGCCGCCCATCAGCGCCTCACGCACCTTGGCCGGGTCGGCACCGTTGCGGGCGGCGAACAGGAGGGCTTCGGCAACGGCCTGGATGTTCAGCGCGACGATGATCTGGTTGGCCACCTTGGCGGTCTGGCCGTCACCGCTGCCGCCGACGCGGGTGATGTTCTTGCCCATGGCCTGGAACAGCGGCAGGGCGCGTTCGAAGGCATTCGGGCAGCCGCCGACCATGATGCTCAGGGTCGCGGCCTTGGCGCCGACTTCACCGCCGGAGACGGGGGCGTCGAGGTAGGTGGCGCCGGTGGCCTTGATCTTCTCGGCGAAGGCCTTGGTGGCGGTGGGGGAGATGGAGCTCATGTCGATCACCACCTTGTTCGGGCCCACGCCTTCGGCGATGCCGTCCTTGCGGAACAGCACGTCTTCGACCTGCGGGGTGTCCGGCACCATGACGATGATGAACTCGGCTTCCTGGGCCACTTCGCGCGGGTTGGCCAGGGCGATGGCGCCGGCCTCGACGAGGGCGGCAGGGGCCTTGTCATGGTGGTTGGAGAGGAACAGTTGGTGGCCGGCTTTCTGCAGGTTCTGCGCCATGGGCAGGCCCATGATGCCGGTGCCGATGAATCCGATCTTGGCCATGTGGAATACCTCGTTATTAGATGGCGTTGTGGGTTTTCAGCCAGCCCAGGCCGGCGGCGGTCGTGGTGGCGGGCTTGTACTCGCAGCCGATCCAGCCCTGGTAGCCGATGCGGTCGAGGTGCTGGAAGAGGAAGCGGTAGTTGATCTCGCCGGTGCCCGGTTCGTGGCGGCCGGGGTTGTCGGCCAACTGCACGTGGTGGATGGCGGGGAGGTTGCGTTCGAGGGTACGGGCCAGGTCTCCCTCCATGATTTGCATGTGGTAGATGTCGTACTGCAGGAACAGGTTGGGGCTGCCCACCTTCTCGCGGACATCCAGCGCCTGGCGGGTGGTCTGCAGGTAGAAGCCGGGGATGTCGAGGGTGTTGATCATCTCCATCACCAGCGTGATGCCGGCGGCTTCGAGGCGCTCGGCGGCGTATTCGAGGTTGTTGAGGAAGGTGTTCTCGATCACCTCGCAGCTGTGGCCCTGCGGGCGGATGCCGGCCAGGCAGTTGACCTGTTTGTTGCCCAGGACCTTGGCGTAGGCGATGGCCTTGTCGACGCCGGCGCGGAACTCCTCGACGCGATCGGGGTGGCAGGCGATGCCGCGCTCACCCTTGGCCCAGTCGCCGGCGGGCAGGTTGAACAGCACCTGCTCCAGGCCGTTGGCGTCCAGGCGGGCCTTGAGCTCCTCGGCCGGGTAGTCATAGGGGAAGAGGTACTCGACGCCGCTGAAGCCGGCTTCGGCGGCGGCGGCGAAACGGTCCAGGAAGTCCACTTCGGTGAACAGCATGGACAGGTTGGCAGCGAAACGGGGCATGAAGATTCTCCTTGGTAGACGCCCCTCGCCCGCCACGAACGGGAGAGGGGATGTGGCTCGTCAGTCCAGCAGCGAGATGGCGGTGGGGGCGTCGGCGCCGCTCAGGGCCAGCTCTTCGAACTCGTTGACGGCATTGATCTCGGTGCCCATGGAGATGTTGGTGACACGCTCCAGGATGACCTCCACCACCACCGGTACGCGGAACTCCGCCATCAGCTTGCGGGCCTGGGCGAAGGCGGCCTGCAGGTCGTTGGCGTCGAACACGCGGATGGCCTTGCAGCCCAGGCCCTCGACCACCGCGACGTGGTCCACGCCGTAGCCGTTCAGCTCCGGTGCGTTGACGTTCTCGAAGGACAGTTGCACGCAGTAGTCGATCTCGAAGCCACGCTGCGCCTGGCGGATCAGGCCCAGGTAGGAGTTGTTCACCAGCACGTGGATGTAGGGCAGGTTGAACTGCGCGCCGGCGGCCAGTTCCTCGATCATGAACTGGAAGTCGTAGTCGCCGGAGAGGGCGACCACCTGGCGCTGCGGATCGGCCTTGACCACGCCGAGGGCGGCGGGGATGGTCCAGCCCAGCGGGCCGGCCTGGCCGCAGTTGATCCAGTGGCGTGGCTTGTAGACGTGCAGGAACTGCGCGCCGGCGATCTGCGACAGGCCGATGGTGCTGACGTAGCAGGTGTCCTTGCCGAAGAACTCGTTCATCTCCTCGTACACGCGCTGGGGTTTCACCGGCACGTTGTCGAAGTGGGTCTTGCGCAGCAGGGTGCGCTTGCGCTCGCGGCAGGATTCGACCCAGGCGCTGCGGTCCTTCAGCTTGCCGGCGGCCTTCCATTCGCGGGCGACTTCGAGGAAGACGTCCAGGGCGGCTGCGGCGTCGGAGACGATGCCCAGGTCGGGAGTGAACACGCGGCCGATCTGGGTCGGTTCGATGTCCACGTGGATGAAGCGGCGGCCCTGGGTGTAGACGTCCACGGAGCCGGTGTGGCGGTTGGCCCAGCGGTTGCCGATGCCGAACACCAGGTCGGACTCCAGCAGGGTGGCGTTGCCGTAGCGGTGGGAGGTCTGCAGGCCGCACATGCCGGCCATCAGCGGGTGGTCGTCGGGGATGGTGCCCCAGCCCATCAGGGTCGGGATGACCGGCACGCCGGTCAGCTCGGCGAACTCCACCAGGCGCTCGGAGGCGTCGGCGTTGATGATGCCGCCACCGGCCACCAGCACCGGACGCTCGGCGTCGTTGAGCATCGCCAGGGCCTTCTCGGCCTGGATGCGGCTGGCGCTGGGCTTGTTCACGGCCAGCGGCTGGTAGGCCTCGATGTCGAATTCGATCTCGGCCATCTGCACGTCGAACGGCAGGTCGATCAGCACCGGGCCGGGGCGACCGCTGCGCATTTCGAAGAAGGCCTTCTGGAAGGCGTAGGGCACCTGGCCCGGCTCGAGGACGGTGGTCGCCCACTTGGTCACCGGCTTGACGATGCTGGTGATGTCGACGGCCTGGAAGTCTTCCTTGTGCAGACGGGCGCGAGGTGCCTGGCCGGTGATGCAGAGGATCGGGATGGAGTCGGCGGAGGCGGAGTACAGGCCGGTGACCATGTCTGTGCCTGCCGGGCCGGAGGTGCCGATGCACACGCCGATGTTGCCCGGGTTGGTGCGGGTGTAACCCTCGGCCATGTGGGAGGCGCCTTCGACATGGCGGGCCAGTACATGGTCAACGCCGCCGATCTTGTTCAGGGCGGCGTACAGCGGGTTGATCGCGGCGCCGGGTACGCCGAACGCAGTGTCGACGCCTTCACGGCGCATCACCAGAACGGCAGCCTCGATTGCTCTCATTTTGGCCATGTTTTGTGCCTCGTTTATTGTGAAAATTGTATACAAGTATTGTTGGCTGATTCTATTCAGCCGTTCGAGAGCGGGTCAAGAAGATTTCCAGGGGAGATGGCTGAAGGGTGCGCTTTCTTTAAAACGCCCGTTTGATGCGGGGTTCAGGCTGGTGATCAGCTACCGCTCATCTTGTTTGTATACAAAAAATGCATTCATTGTATTTTTGTGTTGATTTTTTTGTATTGCCTGATTTACTCCGGCGAATGCCTCCAGCAGCGCCTGACGAGTAGGGCCTGATGCCCCTTGGGTGCGCTTCGGAGCGACCGGACCATCATCTGACCGAGGAAGCCTCGCCATGAGCACCCTGTCCCTGGAAACCGCCATGAGCATCACCCTCCACGCGCTGGAGGCCGGTCGCGCCCTGCGTGCCGCGCCGCTGACCATTGCCGTGCTCGACGCCGGCGGACACCTGATCGCCCTGCAGCGTGAGGACGGTGCCAGCATGCTTCGACCGCAGATTGCCATTGGCAAGGCCTGGGGCGCGGTGGCCCTGGGCAAGGGCTCCCGGCTGATCGCTGCGGACGCCCAGCAGCGCCCGGCTTTCATCGGTGCTGTCAACCACCTGGCCGACGGCAACCTGGTGCCAGCTCCGGGGGGCGTGCTGATCCGCGACCCGGCGGGGGAGGTGATCGGGGCGGTGGGCATCAGCGGCGACACCTCCGACATCGACGAGCAGTGCGCCGTCTCGGGCGTGGAGGCGGTCGGGCTGAGGGCCGACGCCGGCGTGCCGGCCTGACTTCCGGCGCGCCGGGGCTTGCGGCAACGTCGTCGCAAGCCTAGGATGCGCGCCGTCCCTTCTGCTGCTGACGGACATGCTGCATCGCCCTGATCGGGCGGTGCCTGTTTTCGTCCATCGAAAAAGCAGCGTCATGAACAAGACCCCTTTCAAGCGGATCCAGCAGAAGCTGGCCCGCAGCGGCGTGGCCATCAGCCGCGTCAACGGCAATACCCTTTCGATCGCTTCCCTGAACCGCGCCGGCCTCGACGCGCGCATCCTGCTGCCCGAATCCCTGCCCATCGAGGAAAAGGCGGTGCAGCAACTGCTCGATTTCGCAGGCGTCCGCCACCCGCTGGGTGGCGAGGTGCGTTGTGCCTGTGCAACGCCGGACTTCCATGCCGGCACCAGCATCCCGGTTGGTGCGGTGATCGTCACCAGCCCGGACATGGTGATCCCGCAGAGCATCGGCACCGACATCAACTGCGGCATGCGCCTGCACCGGCTGGGCCTCGACTACGAGCGCTTCCTGTCACGCAAGGCCGATTGGGTGGAGCGCGTCCGCGGCGACCTGCTGGACGGCACCCGCAACATTCCCACGGCGCCGGGCGACATGACGGCGCTGTTCGCCGGCGGGCTGGGTGACTTCTGGGCGTCGCTGCGCCAGCGGGGCGAGCGCGAGGGGCTGTTCGGACACCTCGACTACGCCCAGGTGATGGCGGAGCTGGCGCAGTTGCACCCGTCGTCGTTCGAGCGCGGCGAAGCCCGCCATGCGCCCGCCGCCCTGCAGGACCCGGCCCGCCCGCGCTTGCGCGATCCGGGCCTGGGCACGGTGGGTGGCGGCAACCACTTCGTCGAGGTGCAGGTAGTGACCGAACTGGTGGACCGCCGTGCCTGCTTCGAGCGCGGCCTGTCGGTGGGGCAGGTTGTGCTGATGATCCACACCGGCTCCCGCGACGTGGGTTTCCATGTCGGGCGGCGCTGGATGGACAAGGCTCGCGAGCTGTGGCCGAAGGGCATCCGCCACCCCGGGTCGCGGGTGTTCGCCCTGCTCGGGCCCATGGCCGACGAGTACCTGGCGGCGATGCATGCGGCCGCCCATTACGCCGATGCCAATCGCGCGCTGATCGCCGAGATAGTGCGCCAGCGCACCCGCGAGGTGTTCGGCGCGGACATCGAGGCGCCGCTGCTGGTGGACGTGCCGCATAACATCGTGCTGCGGGAGTCGGTGGGCAACGTCCATCGCAAGGGCGCGACGCCAGCCTATGCCGGGCAGGACCTGCTGATTCCCGGCAGCATGGGGCATGACTCCTACCTGCTCAGGGGGCTGGGCAATGCGCAGTGGCTGCGTTCGGCCAGCCACGGGGCGGGGCGTTCGATGTCCCGCAGCGAGGTCCGCCTGCAGGCGCGTCGCGCACCGGATGGGCTGGGGTTGGACCGGGTGCAGTGCATCACCCGGCGCGAGGAGCGGCTGATCGAGGAGGCACCCGGTGCCTACAAGGAGATCGGCGAGGTGGTGCGTGCTCAGGTGGAGGAGGAGACGGTGGCGGTGATCGCCCGCTTCAGCCCCATCCTCACCTTCAAGGCGTGAGGGTTGGTCAGGCGCTCTGCCGCTCGGGCGCCGGCTTTACGTCGCAACCATTGAGCACCAGGCGGATGATGGTGTCGGCAGCGGCGTCGTAGTCGGCGTCGCTGAGGCTGGCCTTGCCGGTGACGACGGAGATCTGCCAGTCGAAGTCGGCGTAGGTCTGGGTCGCGGCCCAGATGCTGAACATCAGGTGGTTGGGATCGACGGGGGCCATCAGGCCCTGGTCGATCCAGCCCTGGATGCAGGCGATGTTGTGGCGGGCCTGCTCGTTGAGTTGCGCGGTGCGTTCGGCGGACAGGTGCGGTGCGCCGTGCATGATCTCGCTGGCGAACACCTTGGAGGCGTGGGGCAGGTCACGGGAGATGCGGATCTTGGAGCGGATGTAGGCCCGCAGGACCTGGTCCGGGTGGCCGCCTTCGTTGAAGGGGTGGGAGGCTGCCAGCAGGGGCTCGACGATGCTCTCGAGCACTTCCCGGTAGAGGTTTTCCTTGGACTTGAAGTAGTAGTAGACGTTGGGCTTGGGCAAGCCTGCCTTGGCGGCGATGTCACTGGTCTTGGTCGCGGCGAATCCCTTGTCGGCGAACTCCTCGCTGGCCGCGCTCAGGATCAGCTCTCTATTGCGCTCGCGAATACTGCTCACATCTGCTCCTTGGTTCACTCGCCGAGGGCCCTCACGGTCGGCTGGCGAGCGGGCGGGCATGGTAGCACCGGCTTTCCCGCGCTCTCAAGCAAGCTACGGGCAGCCTTTTGGCGGGTTCCGCCCTCGCATTCCTGTATACAAAAAGTGTTTTTTCTGCTCTTATCTGCCGATCCGTCCATGCCGCCGGGTCCCGACCGGCGCGTGCTGCGGCAGGCTTCAAGATGTCAGACCACACCTTGCGCGACCCCTTCGGTCGCTCCATCACCTACCTGCGTCTTTCGGTCACCGACCGGTGCGATTTCCGTTGCACCTACTGCATGAGCGAAGACATGGTCTTCGCGCCGCGCGCTCAGATCCTCAGCCTCGAAGAGCTGTACACCGTCGCCGATGCCTTCATTGGCCTGGGTGTGAAGCGCATCCGCGTCACTGGCGGCGAGCCGCTGGTGCGCAAGGGCCTCACCGGGTTGCTTGGCCGCCTGGGCCAGCGTCGCGAGCTCGACGACCTGGCCATCACCACCAACGGTTCGCAGTTGGCGCACATGGCCGCCGACCTGCGCGGTGCCGGCGTCACTCGGCTGAACGTGAGCCTCGATTCCCTGCGGCGCGAACGCTTTGCCGCCTTTACCCGGCGTGATCGGCTCGACCAGGTGCTGGCGGGCATCGATGCGGCGCGTGTGGCCGGCTTCCGGCGCATCAAGCTCAACAGCGTGGTGCAGAAGGGCCGCAACGATGACGAGGTGGAGGACCTGGTGGCCTTCGCCGTCGAGCGCGGCCTGGACATCAGCTTCATCGAGGAGATGCCCCTGGGCAGCATCTCCAGCCATGAGCGCAAGGTCACCTTGTGCACCTCGGACGAGGTGCGCGAGCGGGTGGCGCAACGTTTCGAGCTGCTGCCCAGCAGCCACCGCACCGGCGGCCCGTCGCGCTACTACCAGGTGGTCGGCAGCGACACCCACGTCGGCTTCATCTCACCCCACAGCCGCAACTTCTGCGGTGATTGCAACCGGGTGCGGGTCACCGCCGAGGGCAAGCTGGTGCTGTGCCTGGGCAGTGACGGCGCGCTCGACCTGAAGGCATTGATCCGTCGCCACCCCGGCGATTCGGACAGGCTGCGCTCGGCTCTGGTGGAGGCGCTCCGGCTCAAGCCGGAACGGCACCACTTCGAAGCCGACCAGCAAGTGCAGGTGGTCCGCTTCATGAACGCCACCGGCGGCTGATCGAGACGCCGGACCGCTTTCCGCATTCCCCCTGAACCGCTGAGTGCCCTGTCGGGCGCTGGGTTGGGCTGCGGCCGGCCTTTCGATTCGCCGACTGACCATTCCCTGAACAACAAGATCGCCCACGAGGGCGGAGGAGAGTACGCATGGGCAAGACATTGCTGGTGAAGAACGCTGACCTGCTGGTCACCATGGACGGCGAGCGCCGCGAGATCCGGCAGGGCGGCCTGTTCATCGAGGACAACGTCATCCGCCAGGTGGGACCGAGCGCCGAACTGCCCCAGAGCGCCGACGAGGTGCTGGACATGACCGGCAAGGTGGTGATCCCCGGCTTGGTCAACACCCACCACCACATGTACCAGAGCCTCACCCGTGTGGTGCCCGCTGCCCAGGATGGCGAGCTGTTCAACTGGCTGACCAACCTCTACCCCATCTGGGCGCGGCTGACGCCGGAGATGATCGGGGTGTCCACCCAGACGGCCATGGCCGAGCTGATCCTCTCCGGCTGCACCACTTCCAGCGACCACCTCTACATCTACCCCAATGGCTGCAAGCTGGATGACAGCATCCACGCCGCCCGCGAGATCGGCATGCGCTTCCACGCCGCCCGCGGCAGCATGAGCGTCGGTCGCAGCCAGGGCGGTCTGCCGCCGGATTCGGTGGTGGAGAAGGAGGCGGACATCCTCAAGGAGTCCCAGCGCCTGATCGAGGACTACCACGACGCTTCCCACGGTTCGATGCTGCGGGTCGTGGTGGCGCCGTGCTCGCCGTTCTCGGTGAGCCGCAACCTGATGCGCGAGGCCGCCGTGCTGGCCCGCCAGTACGGTGTCTCCCTGCACACGCACCTGGCAGAGAACGTCAACGACATCGCTTACAGCCGCGAGAAGTTCGGCATGACCCCCGCCGAGTACGCCGAGGACCTGGGCTGGGTCGGCCATGACGTGTGGCACGCCCACTGCGTGCAACTGGACCAGCATGGCATCGACCTGTTCGCCCGCACCGGTACCGGTGTCGCCCATTGCCCATGCTCGAACATGCGCCTGGCCTCGGGCATCGCACCGATCCGCCGCATGCGTGATGCGGGCGTGCCGGTGGGCCTCGGTGTGGACGGCTCGGCCTCCAACGACGGCGCCAGCATGATCGGCGAGGTGCGCCAGGCGCTGCTGCTGCAGCGGGTCGGCTTCGGTCCGGACGCCATGACCGCCCGCGAGGCGCTGGAAATCGCCACCCTGGGCGGTGCCAAGGTGCTCAACCGCGATGACATCGGTGCCCTGGCACCGGGCATGGCGGCAGACTTCGTGGCCTTCGACCTGGGGCACGTGGCTTATGCCGGGGCCCATCACGACCCGCTGGCTGCGTTGGTCTTCTGCACGCCGACCCAGGTCTCCACCAGCGTGATCAACGGTCGGGTGGTGGTGCGGGATGGCCAGTTGCTGACGGTCGACCTGCCCGTGGTGCTTGAGCGCCACAACCGCCTGGCCCGCCAGTTGGTGACCGGTGAATGAGGCGCCGCAGGTCGATTCCCGGCAGGCTCGCTGGTGCGGGCTTGCTGGTGGGCTTGCTGCCGCTGGCGGTGCAGGCCCAGGGCTATGTGGTGGGTGTCGAGAACCTGGCCTTCCAGCCTCACTACCAGCTCGATGAGAGCGGGCAGTACCGCGGCTTCGGCCGCGACCTGCTGGACCTGTTCGCCCGCAGCGAGGGCCTGCAGCTGGAGTACCGGCCATTACCGGTCAACGAGCTGGCGCAGCGGGCGGCGGCGGGGGATGTGGACCTGCGCTACCCGGACAACCCCGAGTGGGCCGGTGCGGCGGCGCCCGGGTATGCACCCACCTAAAGTGCGCCGGTGGTGGCCTACGTGGATGGCGTGCTGGTGGACCCGCGACATGCTGGCCAGGGGCTCGACGGCATTCGCCGGCTGGCCCTGGTGAAGGGCTGGACGCCCCGGGGCTACCAGTCGCGCATCGAGGCGGGGCAGGTCCAGCCGGTTGAGGCCCGTGACTTGCGGCAGATGATCAACCAGACCCTGCGGCGGGATACGGATGGTGCCTACTTCAATGTGGTGGTCGCCACCTATTACCTGGACAACGTCCGGGCCCGCCCGGGTGCGCTGGTGTTCGACCCTTCGCTGCCCCACACCCGCAGCCATTTCTACCTGTCGTCCGTACGCCACCCCGAACTGGTGCAGCGCTTCGATCGCTTCCTGGGCGAACACGCACAGGAGGTGGCGGCATTGAAGGCTCGCTATCGCGTGGAGGCCAACCTGGATTCGGCCTACATGGGCATGGAGCAGTGGAAGGTGGACTTCCTCGAACGGCAGAAGCGCAAGGAGGCGCAAGGGCAGTAACGCCGGTGGGCGAAAAGCTTGAACCGTCCCTTGGTTCGCCCGGTCCACCATCAGGAAGGCCGGGCGACCACCGGCCGCCCGTCAACCGGAAAGAGGACTGCACGATGAACAACGAGCACGCCATTGATGCGCTGAACGAACTGATCGAAATCAGCAAGGACGGTGAGAAAGGCTTCCTCGAATGCGCCGAGCACGTAAAGACCCCGCAGCTCAAGGCCACCCTGACCGAGCGCTCGCGGGAGTGCGGCCGTGCCGCCGCCGAGCTGCAACAGATGGTGCGCAGCCTGGGGGGCGAGCCCGAGTCATCCTCCAGCGTGGCGGGTGCCCTGCATCGCCGCTGGGTGGACCTCAAGGCGCTGGTGACCGGCAAGAGCGAGGAGGCCATCCTCAACGAGTGCGAGCGTGGCGAGGATGTGGCGCTCAAGCATTACCGCGAGGCGCTGGGCAAGGAGCTGCCGACCGAGGCACGCACTTTGGTCGAGCGGCAGCTGCTGGGCGTCCAGCGCAACCATGACCAGATCAAGGCGCTGCGCAACCTGGCTCGCGCCAGCTGATCGAAGCGGTTTCAAGCGAGGGGACGGCGCGCAGGCGTCGTCCCCTTTTTCATGGCGCGATCAGAAGTGCACTTTGACCAGCAGGCTGGCGGTGTTCTGGTCGGTGCCGCCGAGGATCGTGTCACCCAGGAA